>JBAVCR010000122.1:0-12499 GCA_049586815.1 Anaeromyxobacteraceae bacterium | reverse complement strand
TGGCGGGGCCAGAGCGAGTTCGGGGAAGGAAGGAAGAACCTGGACAAAGTGAAAGCAGGAAGGGAGTGGGGAATCAGGTAGGGGAAAAGCTGAGGTCGAGCGGGATTGGAAGTGCGGGCGGAAGAGGGCGATCGACGGGCAAGGCACGGGTGGGTTGGTGGGGTATGGACCGGATGGCGTCGAGGTCCAGGCTGCGACCGATGGATGGAACGTGGAAGTCAACGAACCTGGGCGGAAGGCCGAAGGGCGGACGAGGAACAACGATCGAGGTGTCCGCTCAAAGTGTACGATGGAGAGACCCGTGAGCCCTGACATGCTTCCCGATGGCGACGAGGCAGACCACTTCGACCGGAAGTCGCTCCGGAAGGTGACCGGCCGAACGGCGGATTGGCACGCTCTGGCTGGCGACTGCGTTGCCTTTGCCAACGCGGCTGGGGGCCGGATCTACATCGGGATCGAAGACGACACCGTTGCGCCCCCGCCAAGGCAGATCATCGACCAAGGGCTTCCCGACCTCATCAAGAGGCGGGTGGGCGAACTCACCGCAAACGTGACGCTCGTGTCTGAGCGCAAGGCCCATGAGAACGGTGGCCAGTACGTCGAGGTTCACGTTCTTCGAGCCGCCGGGATCGCGTCCACGAGCAACGGTAGGTTCTTCCTGCGTGTCGGAGACGAGAGCAGGCCCCTCGTCGGCGACGACGTGGCGCGTCTCATAAGCGAGCGGCCAGCGATCCCGTGGGAGTCATTGACGGCGAGCGGGGCGCTTCGCACCGAGGCCGACGAAGGCAAGTTGCGGTCGCTCTGCAGCGCCCTTCGATCGTCAGGCCGCGTGAAGCAGTCGGTAAAGGAGAAGACCAACGAGGAGCTGCTGACCCACTACCACCTGGCTTTCGGCCGGGTGCTCACCAACTTGGGCGTCCTCCTGGTCGGAACGGCACGCCAGCGGAGCATGCTCGGGACTGCGCCCGTAGTGCAGTTCATCAAGTACGACGACCGCGGCAACAAGACGAACAAGATTGCCTGGGACGACTACACACTTTCGCCCATGGAGTTGCTCGAGGCGGTTTGGCGCGATGTCCCAGACTTCCGCGAGACGTACGAGGTACCGGACGGGCTGCTCAGGGCGACCATCCCCGCGTTCGACGAAGCCGTGCTTCGCGAGGTGCTAGTGAATGCCCTGGCGCACCGGCCGTACACGCAGCGCGGGGACATCTACCTCAACCTGCACCCCGACCGGCTCGAGATCGTGAACCCAGGCCGCCTCCCTCTGGGGGTCACACCGCGCAACATCCTCCACGAGAGCCGGCGGCGAAACGACGGTCTCGCGCGTGTCCTCAGTGACCTCAACTTTATGGAGCGAGAGGGCAGCGGGTTCGACCTTATCTACGACCGGCTCCTTCAGAGCGGTCGCCAGGTGCCAGGGGTCAAGGAAGGCACCGACTCGGTTCATGTCACGGTGCCACGGCGGGTGGTGCGGCCCGAAGTGATGCGGTTGCTGCGAGCGGCGAGCGCCAAGTACGAACTGAACCAGCGTGAGCGAATCGCGCTGGGGGTACTGGCTCTGACCGAAGGGCTGACGGCGAGCGAATTCACGAAGCGGCTGGAGCTTCCCGACGCCGAGGCCCTTCACCCGTGGATCGACCGCCTAATCGAAGTCGAGCTCGTCGTGCCGACGGGGCGGACCAGGGCTACGCGGTACTTCGTGCCGCCCGCGTTTCTCAAAGCGGTCGCCCTGGATCTCAAGACCACCTTGAAGCGCGTCCAGCCCCATCGGCTCCGAGCACTCATTCTCGAAGACCTCGATCGGTATCCGGGATCATCGAGTTCCGAGATCCACCAGCGAGTCGGACCAGAGATTAACGCCCGAACCCTCAAGCGCGCGATCGACACCCTTATCGAGGCAGGCGAGGTTTCGCCGAGCGGCAAGAAGCGGTGGACCAAATATCGATTGAGGCCAGGAGGCCCTAAAGGACATGCGTCGTGAGGATGTCCGTATGGAGGGACGGACCCAGCGCCAACGCGGCGTCGTCACACGGGAATTCTAATGGACATTCCCCGCGGAACTTGGTGCCAGGGACGCGACGTTGTTGAGCCCAAACGAGCGCCGGCGCGCACGGGCTGGGAATGCGGGAGGAGGAGAGGCCGCCCACGGCGAGGACGCGGCGACATGGGTGAAAGTGGTTGCGGCGGATCGCGGTCAGGGTCGGGTCCTGCGTCGATACGCAGGGTCCATTCCGTCGCGAAGCTGCGTCATGCTGTTCCGCATCGCCGCATCAGTTCCGCTCCGATCTTGCCCTGCCAACTCCCGTATTCGCTGCCGTGATCCGCGAAGTCGATGTCTGACGCGGCCCGAAGATCGTCTTCTCGAACCACTCCTCCAGTTCCTCGTCCTCCATGTCCTCCGACGGGGTCAGTTCGGTCCCTTCGTACGCCCAGTCCGCCCAGCTTACCTGGACGGCGCCCTCATCAGTCCCGAGCTCGATGGTGTCCCCGTCTTCGCCCCTGAAGAAGTGGAAGTAGTCAGCGTCGACCTTGCGCTTCTTCGCAACCATCTCACGAAGGGCGGGAAGTTCGCCTTCGACGATGTCCGCGAAGGCGCCGTCCTCCTCTTCATCGTCGCTGGCGCCGGGCGTCTTCTTGAGCAGGTCGCCGACCTCGGTGCAGAGTCGGACCGGTCCCCGGACCTCCGGCGACCATGCCTGGTAGGCGCTCCGGGGCGTGCCCGACGTTCTGGACGGTCCGTTCCTGCAGCCGCGCATGTTCCTGAGGTAGCCCCCAGGCTGTCGTCGCCCGATCGTCGACGCAACCGCTCCACATCCGGGACCGCCTCTCGCGCGAGAGATGACGAATGCCAGGGAGGTTCGTGACGTCACACCCGCTGGGGACGGTTCGAACTCCACTCCACGTGATACGACTTCGAGCCTAGGCAGACCAACAAGGAGGGGACTCACGTGAAACTCGCCGGACTGTTCCTCGTTGTGGGAGCACTCGCTCCCTGCACCGCTGCACTTGCCCAGTCGACTCAGGCGCCCGTGGCGCAGGAATCCACCGCACGCCGACACAAGGGCTTCTTCCTCCGACTCGACGGAGGAATTGGCTACGCAGGCTCCTCGACGTCGCAGGGAGGCGTCAACGCGTCGATCACCGGCGCTTCGAGCCAGTTTGGCGTGGCGGTGGGAGGGGCAGTGGCTGAGAACGTGATCCTCGCCGGCGACATCTGGGGCGGAGTGCTCTTCGCTCCGAAGGTCACCGTGGGGGGGATCACCGGGACGCGGTCATCGAGCGCGAGCCTGGTCGGGTTTGGTCCCCACCTCTCGTACTACTTCATGCCGGCCAACATCTACCTCTCCCTCACGCCAGCGATCACTATCGTCAGCCTCACGTACGACGGGAGCAGCGCCAATACCAAGGCGGGCTTCGGGAGCAAGATCGCGCTAGGCAAGGAGTGGTGGGTGGGTGATCACTGGGGCCTCGGCGTCGCCGGGCAATTCATGTTCTCGATCAACGTCGACGAGGGAACCAATCCGCCGACTTGGTCAACCTTTGCTGGGGGTGTCGCGTTCTCCGCAACTCTCAACTAGCCACGCCCCGGGAGGCACCATGGCCATTCGGCACTGCATCATCGCCATCGTCTTTGCGGCCGTAGCTGCCCCGGCCCTGGCACGCAGCCCGGTCCCGATCATCGACTTCCGGGATCAGGCGTTCGTAACCGTCGGGGACAAGGTCCTCACACCCCCCCAGGTTCGCGATGCCATCATTCGCGGAGCCGCCTCCCTGGGCTGGACCCTGGCTCCGGCCGGAGACCAGAAGTTCCTCGCCACGCTCGTCGTGCGCAACAAGCACACCGTGGTCACGGAGATCACTTACGCCGCCGACAAGTTCTCGGTCATCTACATGAGTAGCAACAACATGAAGTACGGGATCGACAACGGCGTTCCGGTAATCCACCCTTTCTACAACGACTGGGCGCGCAGCCTCGTGGGAGCGATCCGGGCGGAACTCACGAAGTACTGAGGGACGCCGGCGCGGCCCACTCACTCAGGCAAGACCACCGTTGATCCCAATGACCTGGCCGGTGATGTACGCGGCTTCGTCCCCCGCCAGGAATGCGACCAGCGAAGCAACCTCGTCGGGTCGCCCGAGGCGCCGCATCGGGACGTGCTTGAGCATGTCGTCCACGGGGGCGTTGGCGATCATGGCAGTCTCGATGAGTCCTGGCGCAACGGCGTTGACGGTGATCCCGCGGCTCGCCAGTTCGCGTGACAACGCGAGCGTTGCGCCGATGAGGCCAGCCTTGGCGGCGGAGTAGTTCACCTGGCCGCGGTTCCCGGTGACGCCCGAAACGGACGAGATGTTGATGACCCGCCCCCAACGTCGGCGGACCATGGGCATGACCAGGGGTTTGGTGACGTTGTAGAAGCCATCGAGCGTGGTGCGGGTCACCGTCTGCCAGGCATCTGGTTCGAGCGCAGGGAACGCCGCATCCATCGCCACCCCGGCGTTGTTGACGATGACGCCGATCGGAGGGGCGTCCTCCGCCAGCCAGGGCGCCAGCGCGCTCATGACGCTCGACACATCGGAAACGTCGAATGGGAGGAGTTCTGCCTGCCCGCCTGCCAATCGGATTCCGTCCTGGACCGCACGGGCGGCGGCGACGTTCGATCGAAAGTTGACGAGTACGGGGAAGCCGGCCCGCGACAGCGCGGACGCGATGGCGGCGCCGATCCCGCGGCTTGCTCCGGTGACGATCGCCCAGGGCTTCATCGCGGCTCCGATTCTCTCGGCACAAGGTAGACCTTCAGGTCGCCGACAGCGATGCGGCTGCCCTGCCTCCATGCGGTGCACGCGAAACTACCGAGGTCCTCGTCGCCGAGGTCGCTCCTCGCCTCAACCTCGAGGACGTCTCCCGCGGATAGCGAGTCCGCTTCCACGGTCAGTTCGCGCGTTCCGAGTAGATAGCCCACGCGTGGTGCTTCGCCACGGTGGAGCCCACGAAGGCCAGCGAATACCCCGACCGCCTGGGCCATGTACTCCATGACGATGGCGGCGGGAACGCGACCGTCAGTCGAGCCGGGTGAGTCGGCGCGCACGACCAGGCGGCAGGTCACGCTCCCCTCGTCGGCAGCAAGGATCTCGTCGAGGAGGACCGCCGGTCCGCTGTGCGGCAGTAAGGAGGCCACGGGCGGGAAGCGGTTCACGACGGAACCTCGAGATCCACGCGCCAACTCCGCCCGTCCGCTCCGGCGAGGGAGATCGGGCCCGTCGCCCGGGAGGCGACTGAGAGGAGCAGCCCAAAGGCAGGAGCACAGGGATGTCGTTCGAGGTTCCCCGGAAGCGACGGTCGGCTCCCGTCCCCCAGTCGAACGTGCCCCATCCAGGCCAGCGCCCCGGACTGCCGCCCGGCGCGCAGGTGAAGGGCCGCCGCGGCCGACGGGAAGGGAGAAGCGGGCGTGAATGGGACCGGGACCTGCTCGTCGGCCAGCACGACCACCACGTCACCACCGCGATCCGCGAGGATGACTAGAGCCTCCTCCAGGGCCATGGCGCACGTGTCTGGCCCGGCAGCGATAGCCGGAGACAGGCTGTGACATCCCACCGCGATGGAGAGATAGCCAACGGGGGCGTTGTGAACGCTGTTGTGGAACGCCGTGGGGGATGGGAGCCCCTCGCCCTCGATGAAGGAGCCCATCATCTGGACGGCGATGTTGGTCTCGCCAAGAACCGAGCCATAGACCACGGGCGTGTTCGCGAGGTCGGGCGCCGTGGCGACCTGGGCGATCACCTCCGCTGTCATCCGAGGGAGGTTGCCAGCCCGTCGACGCAGGGCGGGCGGCAGGAGCGCCGCGGCAGGCGGGACCTCGGGCAACGCGACTCCGTCGATCAACGCCTTCAGGGTGGGAAAGTCGGGTGACCAGAACCCCAGCCCCAACACGGAGGCGCTCGTCACGGCGCCGCCCCGAAGAGCAAGCTGACGTTTGCTCCCCCGAAGGCGAAGGAGTTGCTGAGCACCGAGCCGACCTTGCGCCGCGCGGGGGTGACCACGATTCGGACCCGCACCCCCGGGTCCTTCGGTTCCGCGCCCAGGCTGGCGGGCAGGAATCCGCGTTCGATCGAGGCGATCCCGAACACCGCCTCGGTCGCTCCCGCGGCGCCGAGAAGGTGCCCGGTGTAGCCCTTCGTGGAGGCCACGGGGACGTTCGCCCCCAGGACCGAGAGGATCGCGGACGCCTCCACGGCGTCGTTCGCCACGGTTCCGGTGCCGTGCGCGTTGACGTGCTCGATCTCCCCAGCGGACAGACCGGACTGGGCGATGGCCTCCTGCATGGCGAGGCGGGCGCCGAGCCCTTCCGGATGAGGATGGCTCATGTGGTGCGCATCGGAGCTCTCCCCGGCACCGAGCAGCCAGGCGGCTCCGTCCCCGGCCTTCTCGATTAGGAGGAACGCAGCTCCCTCGCCGAGGCTCAGCCCGTTCCGGTCGGCGGAGAACGGGCGACATCCGGTGGGAGAGATGGCCTCCAGCGCGCGAAATCCGCGAAGAGTAGTCAGGCAGCAGGTGTCGGCACCACCGCACAGCACCGCGTCCGCCCGCCCCGTCCGGAGGAGACGACGGGCCGAGGCGATGGCCGCGGCGCTCGATGAGCATGCCGTGGAGACGACCCAGGCCGGCCCCTGGAGTCCGAGGCGCAGGCGAGTGGCCTCCAGGACCCCGTGAAACGAGTGCCTGTTCACGAGGTCGAACCCGGGAACGGGAAGCACCCCGTCTTCCGCCCACTGGGCGTACGCGGTCTCCGACTCCCGGATGCCGCCCGTGCTTGTCCCCAAGACGAGCGCGACCCGGTCCGCGCCCCAGCGAGCTACCGCACGGTTCACTGCCGGAGCGATGTCCTCGACGACCGTGAGGGCCATCCGGACGAGACGGCTATCGAACCGATCCAACGAGGGCGGTGGAGGAGCGAGTTCCTCCGGGAACTCCCCGATGGGCCCGGGGTACGTGGGGTCCGCGAGTGATCGGGCGAGCCCGGACTCCCCTCGCTCCAGGCGAGTGAGGACCTCCCGGGAACCCGCACCGAGAGCATTTCCCACGCTGTAGCCGGTCACGGGGTAGGCCCGAGATCCTGACGATCCCATACGTCGGGGCTGATACACGCGCCTTGCGTCTGCGTCAACCCAAACTCGGCCGAAGATGCCAAAGATTCTGGGATGTTGGCATCTGGTGCGGCCGGGTTCTTCGGCGGTTGCCTTTGGCCCATACGGGCCGTACCTTGGGAGATCGAATGGTCGGTATCGGAACGGACATCGTCGAGACGCGCGACATCGCGGGCCGACTTGCCCGGTCAGAGAACCTCCTGGAGTTCGTCTTTAGTGAGGATGAGAAGCGCCAGGGGGAAGCCCATTCCGTTCCCGCGCGCTCCTATGCCGGCATGTTCGCCGCCAAGGAGGCGTTCCTCAAGGCGATCGGACTCGGCGTGCTGGACGGCATTCCCTTACGGGAGATCGAGGTCGTGGGGGCTGGCACGCGCGCCTGTCGGCTCCTCCTAGGCCCTTCCGCGGCGGCGGCGCTCCGGCGAGCAGGGGGCACGAAGGCCGAGCTCTCCACCTCGATCGGGCCAGGCTTCGCCATGGCGATGGTGGTCGTGACCTGATGCGCCAAGCCCTCCGCCAGGTTGTCCGAGTCGTATCGACGGGTTGCGCCTACGGGCTCTTCTTCACGGGGGCCGTCCTGCTCGGGTGGATCGTGCTCCCCGGCGTCGCGGCGCTCTCCCGGCCGGGCACGGACCGGGCGATCCGGTGCCGGCGAATCGTCCGACGATCGTTCGTGCTCTTTCACGACTTGCTCCGGGTCGCGAGGGTGCTGGACTACGACCCCCGGTCCGCGGGAGTCGTCCTCCCGGCCGGGGCATGCGTGATCGTGGCGAACCACCCGACGCTGCTCGACGTGACGGCCATCGTTTCGGCGCTGCCCGACACCACCTTCGTGGTGAAGTCGTACATGTACCGCCTCCCGCTCCTGGGACGCCTGGTCCACCTCTGCGCCTACGTGGAATCCGGTGGAGGGTCCCCCGCTGCGGGAGCCCGAACGGCGGCGGCGTGCCGGAAGCGACTCGCCGACGGGGTGCCCGTGCTTATCTTCCCCGAGGGTACCCGTTCCCCGACGCGCGGACTCGGCCCGTTCAAGCGCGGCGCCACGAGCATCGCGCGCCGCGCCGGGGTCCCACTGGTCCCGCTCGTCCTGCAGTGCGAGCCGCCGACCCTTAAGCGAGGGCAGCCGTGGTATGCCGTTCCGCCCGTGACCCCGGTCATGACGCTTCGCGCCCTTCCGTGGGAGGGAGACCTGGCGCGAAATCCGGAGCGGGCCAGCGAGGTCCTGCAAGCCGCGTACGAGTCCTTCCTTCGCGTCGGCCGGCCCGTCGCCAAGAGCTGGCCGGACGAGGCAGCGACCTCGATCTCCACCATCGCGAACAGGGGCTGAGATGGAAGAGCTGGAAGCGCAGATCAAGGAGCTCATCGTTCGCAGCCTCCACCTGGAGGGGGTCGCCCCAGAGGGCATCCCGAGCGAGGCCCCTCTCTTCGGCACCGGGCTCGGGCTCGACTCCATCGATGCCCTGGAACTCGCCATGGCGCTGCGCAAGAGGTACGGCGTGAAGATCGAGGCCAACGACTCCGAGAACCGAAAGATCTTCTCCAGCGTCCGATCCCTAGCCGAGTTCGTTCGCCGAAATGGCGGGACGGCTGCTTGACCTTGCCTGCACCCCGGGAGTGAGGCCGGACAGGGGGCTTCCGTGAGAGTTCTCCTCGTCTCCATCAACCGGCTCCGGTACCCCTATCCCGTCTACCCCCTGGGGCTGAATCACGTGGCCGCTGCGCTCACCCCGCGCCACGAGGTTCGTATCGTCGACCTTTGCCCCGGGGCCCCCGGCGACGGAACGCTCGAGGCAGCGGTGCGGGGCTACGAGGCCGACGTGGTGGGGGTGTCGATCCGGAACGTGGACAACACCGACGCCACCGCCGCGCGAGGGTTCACCGTTGACGCGCGACAAGCGGTGGAGTCCATCCGCTCATGCACCCGCGCGCCGATCGTGCTCGGTGGGGCGGGATACGCCCTCTTCCCCGTCGAGCTGCTGGAAGCCACCGGGGCCGACCACGGCTTCATCGGGGACGGGGCGGTCTCCGGACCGCTGTTCGAGGCCCTGGCGTCCGGTCGCAGCCCGGCGGGCCTGCCCGGGGTCGTCACCGCGGGTGACTCCCTGCCCCAGCCGGCCCGGGCTCGGGGGCCCTCGTGCCCCGCGCCTGCGGACTTGAACCCGTCCCTTCCCTGGTACCTGAGCCACGGGGGCATGTTGAACCTCCAGACCCAGCGAGGATGTCCGTTCAAGTGCATCTACTGCACGTATCCGGGTCTGGAGGGGAGCCTCACTCGCCCGGTGCGGGAGGGCGTGGGCGTCGTCGCGCGGCGCCTGCAGGACGCCGGTGCCCGCTTCATCTCCGTAGCCGACTCGGTCTTCAACACCACGCCCGACCACGCCCTCGCGGTGGGGGACGCCTTCCGAGACGCCGGCGTGAGCGTCCCCTGGAGCGCCTTCCTGGCGCCCACGAGGCCACCCGAGTCCTTCTTTGCCCGCCTGGCCGGGGCCGGGCTCTCGCACGTGGAATTCGGCACGGAATCCCTCAGCGACCCGATGCTGGCGCGGATCCGGAAGTCGTTTCGGCGCGAGGACGTCGAGCGCGCGCACGCCGCGGCCCGCGCCGCGGGGCTCCACGTCGCCCACTTCCTCCTACTGGGAGGGCCGGGGGAAACCTCCGAGACGGTGGAGGAGACGCTGTCCCGTGCCGACCGCCTTGAGGGTGCCGCGTGGTTCGTGTTCTGCGGGATGCGCATCTACCCGGGGACGACCCTCCACGAGACGGCCGTGCGGGAAGGGCAGCTATCGGAGGGGAACTCGCTCCTCAATCCCACCTACTACCGTCCGCTGGGAATCTCGCTTGAGGAGATCGAGCGAAGGGTCCGGCACCACACCGCGACGCGGCCAGGCTGGGTCATGGGGGACGGGAGTGAGCGCGCCGGAAACGTCATCCAGGCACTGCACGCCAGGGGCCGAACGGGGCCGCTCTGGGAACTCCTGGTGGACGCATGAGCCCGGGGGCGGGCGACGCATCGGTCCGGCGCGACCCGGGCGATCCCCTTGCCCCCCGGGGGGCCGGCGGGACGATCCAGGCGGTGACGATCGCGGCCTGGCCGCTCGTGGTGGTCGGCGGCGCCCGGGTCGTGGGCCAGCGATGGGTCGCGCCGCTCCTCCTGTTGCTGATCACCCCCGGACTGATCGTCATGCTGCGCGGCGGGATGCGATCCCGACGCGCGTTCTGGACGGCCGCGGGTGCAGGGGGACTGGCAGCCGCTGCCGTGGTGGTGGGCGATGACCGACCGCTGCTGGCGTGGCCCGTGATCGTCAGCCTGGCCTTGCTCCTCGCCTTTGGCAGCTCCCTGCGGGGAATCCCGCTCGTCGAGCGCATCGCCCGCTTGCAGGTGTCGGATCTCACTCCCGCCGAGGTCGGCTACTGCCGGACGGTGACTGCAGTCTGGTGCGCCTTCTTCGTGCTGAATGGCGCCGCCGCGGCGTGGCTTGCGGTCGCGGGAACCCGGGAAGCCTGGGCGCTCTACTCCGGCGTCGTCTCCTACGTGGCGATGGGAGTCCTCTTCGCCGGTGAATACGTGGTCCGGAAGGTCCGCTTCGGCCGGTTCGGCGACGGGCCGGTGGACCGGCTCTTGGCCCGCGTGTTCTCGCGCGAGGCGCGCCGGTGATCCGGTCCCTCCTTCCGCACGCCGACCACGAGCCGGTGGCGCTCGGGGCCGCAGGCGTCCGCACCGCCGCCCAGTTCCTTGGGGACGTGGCCCGGGTCACGCTCGCTCTCCGGAGCCTTCGATCGGGAGAGGTCGCCATCGCGTGCGGGGACCGCTACCTGGTTGCCGTGGCACTCCTCGCCACGTGGTCGGAGGGGAGGGCGGCCGCCTTCCCCCCGAACGGGCAGGAGGGCTCGGTTCGCGCCCTGGAGGATCTCGACCGTACGGCCATCCTCCTCCACGACCGTGACCACGCCGCTACCGGGGTCGACGTTCGATCGTTGCTCGTTGGCCCGCCGCCCGCCGTCCGCGGCCTCCCGGAAGTGGAGGCCAGCCGCCACCTGGTCACCATCTGGACCTCGGGCTCGACGGGCGCGCCGCTGCCGCACGGCAAGAGCGCCGGGCAACTCTTGGGGGAGGCGTCGCTGCTGCGGGACGCCCTCGGGGTCGGGCCCGGGTGCCGCGTCGTCGCGACGGTGCCTTCCCTTCACATCTATGGACTCCTGTTCGGCGTTCTGGTTCCGCTCGCGGCGCGCGGGGCCTTTGCCCGCGAGAGCCCGCTGCACGCCGAGGCCGTGGCGGCGATCGTCCGTGCCACGGCGGCGACACATCTCGTCAGCACCCCCGCCCACCTCCGGGGACTGCTCGTGCTCGACTCCTTTCCGGGGACGATCAGGGCCTTCTCGTCCGGGGCTGCGCTCGCCGACGCGGTCCGCGCCGAGCTCTCCACCAGGCTGGGACTCGAGGTGACGGAGGTGTACGGGTCCACGGAGACGGGTGGAATCGGGGTCCGCGACGCGATGGGGGACGCCTGGCGCCCCCTCCCCGGGGTCTCGGTCGCGCTGGACGAGGAAGGTTGCCTCGTCATCGACTCTCCTTTCCTGGGCCGCGACGTCGAGCGTCCGTTCCCTGTGGGAGACAGGGCCTCCCTCGAATCCGGGGGCTTCCGCCTTCTTGGGCGCGCGGACGGCGTCGTGAAGGTGGCGGGAAAGCGGGTGGCCTTGGCCGAGGTCGAGGCCCGATTGCTCGACGTGCCCGGCGTGACCGACGCCGTCGCGATCGCCGTGCCCGTCGCGGGCGCGAGGGATAACGAGATCCTGGCCGTCGTGGCGGGCGCAGGCCTTGAAGGGCCCGCGATTCGCGCGGCGCTCCTCCGGTGGCTCGACCCCGTGAGCCTGCCCCGCAGGATCCGGGTGCTGGACCGGTTGCCCCGCGGGTCGGGAGGAAAGATCCCGCGAGATGTCGTCCTGGCCCTGTTCCAACCCAACGCCGAGGTCCTGGGCTTCGAGATCAGCGCCGGGGGCCCGGACGCCCCGTCGTTCCTGGGGCACTTCGACGGTGCGCCCGTGCTGCCCGGGTACGTCCAGATCATCGAGCTGGTGCTGGCACCCGCCCGGCGTCGCTGGCCGGACCTGGCGGGCCTGCGTAAGGTGAAGCGATTGAAGTTCCGGCGGCCTATCGTTCCGGGGGAGACTCTTCGCGTGCGAATCGTGCGGACGTCCAGCGCCCAGCGAATCGACTTCGAAATCATGGACCGGCTTGCCGCGTGCTCCTCGGGAACCCTGGAGTTCGGGGCCCCTCCGTGAGCCAGCGGATCTGCGCCGTGATCCCGATGTACAACAATCCTCGGACCCTTCCGAAGGTCGTCGAGACCCTTTCCCG
>JBAVCR010000121.1:0-1598 GCA_049586815.1 Anaeromyxobacteraceae bacterium | reverse complement strand
GTCGGGGGCGAGCCGCGAGGCCCTGCCGTAGTAGAGGACCGCACGGTCGCGCCGTCCGAGCCGCTCCTCCCAGAACCGGGCGAGCGCGAGGTAGCGGGTGGCCGCCTCGGCGGGACTCCCGGTGCGGTCGGCCTCCTCCTCGAGGACGGCGGCCACGCCCGGCAGGTCGCCCGCCGCCTCGCGGACCCGTGCGAGGTCGCGAAGGAGGTCCGGGTCGCCGGGGAGGAACGCGAGGCCGCGCTGCACGAGCGCCTCGGCGCGGGAGAGATCGGGGACCTCCTCGGCGAGGGCGGCCGCCTGGCGGAGGATCCCCGCGGCGCGGACGCCGTCCGAGACCTCCCGGGCCTCCCGCTCGAGGAGCCGGACCTGCTCGATCTTCTGGCGCATCCCCTCGTCGACGGCATCGCTCGACGAGTGCGGGTGGGTCGGCGGGCTCATCGGGCTCAGGCGTGCATCGTACCCGTCCGGTGCCGACGCGGGCAATGAGACTGCCGGGCCGGAGTGCCGCCTTGATGCGCCGCGGCGTGGGTGCTAACCGTCTGCCTCGATGAAAGAGCGCTGGCAGGTCCCCCGAAGCGATATCACCCGCGGCGCGCTGTTCGCCCTCATCGCCGCGGCGGCGCTCGCGACGGGCCCGGCCTGCGCCTCTCCCGGGGGCCCCCGCGTCGTCCTCGAGTCGGGCGGGAAGAGCCACGTCGTGAAGGTCGAGCTGGCCGATACCGACCCCAAACGCGAGCGGGGGCTCATGTTCCGGAAGGAGCTGCCCGACGGCCAGGGCATGCTCTTCCTCTTCGACGAGGAGCGGGAGCACACCTTCTGGATGAAGGACACCCTCATCCCCCTCGACATGATCTTCGTCGACGGCGCGGGGCGGGTGACCACCATCGTGGCGAACGCCCGCCCGCTCACCCTCGAGCCCCGGACCGGCGGGCCCGCCCGGATGGTCCTCGAGGTCCCGGGGGGCTGGGCCCGGGAGCACGACGTCCGGGTCGGCGACCGGATGCGGGTCGAGGGGCTCCCCCCCGGTCGTCAGTGACCGCCTTCGCCGCCAGGGTCGAGGAGTTGCCGCGTCACGACCGGCCCGAAGCTGGCGGTCATCATCCCCTCCACGGCGGCCTCGAACTGCTTGCGCCGCGCGTCGTCGCTCCAGCGGAAGCGGATGCCGACGCCCGGCTCCGGCCCGTCGGTCCCGGAGTGGACCACGACCCCCTCGAGCTCGAAGGGCGCAGATCGCCCCGGGACGAGGAGCCGGAAGCGGAAGACGGTGCCCACGGGAACGGTGCGCCGGGTGGGGATGAAGGTCCCGCCCTTCGAGATGTTCCTCGTGTAGTCGGAGAAGAAGTCGTTCAGCTTCTCGTACGCCACCTGGAGCTCCACCGCGGTCCGGGCGTGCACGCGTCGGTCCTCGGGGCGTTCCGGGCTCACCGGCCCATCGTAGCGCGAGGCGGCCTTGACCGATAGGCGACTCGCCCGCGCCACCATCGGCGCCGCGCTGGGCGGGCTCTCCGCGGCGCTCGGCTTCCGCCTCGCCGGCCTGCCGCTCCTCGAGGCCCCGGGCTGGGAGCTCGGGATGGCGGCGGCACTCCTCGCCGTGGCGG
>JBAVCR010000120.1:0-2413 GCA_049586815.1 Anaeromyxobacteraceae bacterium | reverse complement strand
GCGCCGGGGGCCCCGACCGGCGTCGGTGTGGCTCCGGGCGCCACGGCCGGGACGGCGGTGGTGAGCTTCACCGCGCCGGCGGACGTCGGCGCGAGCGCCATCACGGGCTACACCGTCACGGCCGACCCGGGAGGCATCACCGCGAGCGGCACCGCCTCTCCCATCGCGGTCACGGGCCTCGCCCCGCGCACGGCCTACACCTACCGCGTGGTCGCGAACAACGCCTCCGGCGGCTCGGCCGCGGCGACGACGGGCCTCCTCCGGTTCTACGACGTCGTCGAGACCTTCCACGAGCCGATGACCCAGCCGAACGACACCATCTTCACCGGAAGGTTCACCTTCGACACCACGGCCAGGGTCGTCTCGAGCCTCGCCGGTTCGCTGACGCAGGCGATGACCAAGGTCGGGGGCGTCTTCGGCCCGCCGATGACGACGGTGGCCCTCGCGAACCAGCTCTCCGCGGAGCCCGCCACCCTCGGCGGCGTGACCGGCCTGCTCGTGACCACCTTCGCGCTCGCGACCACCAACACCTTCGACCCCTCCGGCTTCGCGCCCGGCCCCAGCGCGACCCAGTACTACGGGCTCGCCGCGGGCGCGCTGAACCCGAAGAACGGCGGCGTGGGCAACGCCTACGCGATGATCTTCGTGAACACGACCGATCCGACCGTCGCGCTGCTCCCGGCGCAGATCCAGAAGCTCGCCTATGCCGACTGCACCGCGGGTGGAATGATGATGACGACCTGCATGACCGGCACGAGCATGATGGGGTACGGCGCCATGGGCACGATGATGGGGGAGCCCTCCTCCCAGGTCGTGACCGAGCGCTGACCCGGCACGGACGCGCTTCCCGCGGCCGCCGGATCGGGACCGTGCTAGACCAGGGACGTGACTTCCTGGACGACGGACCGGGTGACGGTGGTGACGGTGCTCCTCGCGGCGCTCGGGCTCGCCGGGTGCGCCGACGAGGGGGGCTCGGCGACGGCCCGGCGGACGCCGCTGGGCACGTTCTCGAGCCCTCCGTTCGTGGTGAACCTCTACATGTCCCGGGGGCTCGGCACCGGCGCCAACGCCATCTACGCCCGCATCACCGACGACGTGACCGGCGCGGCGGTGCCGGACCTCCTCGTGACCCTCGCTCCCTCGTCGGCGATCGGGGGCCCCTCGTCCTGCCCCGTCACCGGCCCCATGCGCTACGACCCGGCGGAGAGCACCTACAGCACCACCGCGGTCTTCCAGGCCCCCGGGCAGTGGAACGCAACGGTCCGCATCTCCCGCCCGGGGCTCGCGGACGTCGAGGGCATGGTCTACGGCTGGTTCGTCTCGGAGACCGGGGCCGCCCGGACCTTCACGGCGGACGGCGGTGCGACCGCCTACGTCCTCAGCGTGAACTTCCCGAGCGGCGTGGCCGTGGGCTCGAGCCGCGACGTGGTCACGCTCCATTCCTCCGTCGACGGCGGCACGAGCTGGCTCCCGGCCGACGACGCGTCGTTCCGGATGCGCACGTGGAAGCCCTCCTCCGGGGAGGAGTCGACCCTGGGCACGGCGCCGGAGCTGGTCTCGGACGGGCTCTACGTCGGGGCGGTCAACTTCCGGTCGCCGGGGTCCTGGCTGGTGGACGTCACCGTCGAGCGCGCCGGGGCGATCCTCGCCACGGTCCCCCCGCAGCCGTTCAGCTTCGCCTGCGAACCCTGATCGGGCGGCGTCGGTCGCTCACTTCGCCAGCTCGGCCTCGGCCCAGGCCCGGTCGGCCGGATCCTTCGCAACCTGGCGGAGCTTCTCGATGTACGGGTAGGCCTCGGGGCGCCTCTCCGTCGCCGAGAGGAAGACGGCCAGGTTGAGGAGCGCGTCGGGGTCGGAGGGGGCGAGCGCGACCGCCCGCCGGAGCTCGACCTCGGCACCGCGCGGGTCTCCGGCGAGGTAGAGCACGACCCCGAGCTGGACCCGGGCCGCGACGGACGACGGGTCGATCTCGACGCCGCGCCGGAGCACCACGGCCGCCTCGCGGAACCGCTGCTCCTTCGTGAGCGCCGCTCCCCAGTTGAAGACCGGGCGGTACCGGCCCGGCGCCTTGGCGGCGGCATCGCTCCACAGCGCGACCTCGTCCGTCCAGGCGCGATTGCGGCTCCAGGTGGCGACGGCGAGGGCCAGGGAGGCGAGCCCCCCGGCGAGCGCCAGGTTCCGGGACACGTGACGCGGGTCGAGGCGCAGGAAGAGGAGCCCGGCCGCCGTGGCGACGGCCGGCAGGAGACCCATCGACGGCAGGTAGACCCGGTGCTCGTTCATCACGTCGGCGATGGGGATGACGCTCGACTCGACGGCGAGGCCGACGAAGAACCAGGCGATCCCGAGCGCGACGAGGCGCACCGCGGGGTCGAGCGCGGGGCGCGGTCCGCGGGGCCGGGAGCGCCAGGCG
>JBAVCR010000119.1:0-2020 GCA_049586815.1 Anaeromyxobacteraceae bacterium | reverse complement strand
GGCGTCGGCCCGGAGGGCGGGGCGGTCGTGGCGGTGCCGGAGACTGCGGGCGCACCCGGGGTGACGTCGCCGAGGCCGACCGCGCCGGTGTTCTGCACCACGAGCGTGACGGTGACCACCTGGCCGACCGTCACCGTCGCCGGGGTGGCGGCGATCGTGGCGGTGAGCGCTGCAGACTCGGATCCCTGCACCGTGAAGGCGCCGGGGAGCTCGCCCGAGGTCCCGTAGGGCCCCTCCACCCGGAGCGACTTCAGCCCGGGAGCGAGCCCGGCCGGGACCGTGGCCGAGAGCGAGGTGTCGTCGATGCGCCGGACGTCGTCGAGGGCCGCGCCCCCGAGCCAGGCCCGGAAGGTGACGTCCACCGTGGGCGTTCCGCCCGACGCGGGCTGGACCACGTTCGCCACGAAGCCGGTCCCCCGGATCACGATCGGCGTGGCCAGGCCCGAGGGGCCCCGATCCGGCGTGACCGACCCCGGCACCGGGACCGGCAACTCGCTGCCGCCGCAGGCCGTGAGCGCGGCGAGGGCGAGGAGGAGTGCCTTCGCGTGACGGGCGCTAGCCGACATCGAACCGGTATCCCACGAATCCGAGGAACTGGAGGGTGGACCCGCTCACGGTGGAGAGCCCGGCATCGCCGATCCAGGTGGCCCGCCCCTCCAGGAAGAGGAAGCCCGGCCCGATTCGCGGCCCGGCCGAGATCGCGCCGCTCGCGGCGGGGGCCAATCCGGTCTCGCTCGCCGTGGACAGCCCCGCGAGGTTCACCTGGCTCGAGACCAGCGCGCCGCCGCCCCCCGCCGTCAGCCAGACGAACCAGGTGTCGGCGAGCGGCACCCGCAGGCCGACCGAGAGGAGCAGGGGGAAGTAGTTCTGCGTACCGCGGTACGCGGTGTCGACGCCGCCGATCGATTCCGTGGAGGATCTCGAGAGCATCCACCACCCGACCTCGAGGACGAGCCCGAGCTGCAGCGGTCCACTGAAAGTGAAGACGCCGACCTCGACCCCGACGGCCGGGCCGACGTTGCCCCCGGCGGCCGCCACCCCGGCCTTCATGCCCAGGGGGAACTTGAGCTGCCGGACCACGAGCGACAGCTCGACCTTTGCCGACGTTCCGCCTGCCCTCACGAGGGCCATCTCGGTGGTGTCGGACAGGACGAGCGGCGGCTGGTACGGCAGCGCCCAGTGGCCCGGCGCGACGCGGATGGCCTCGCGGAACTCGCCGCGCTCCGAGGATCCGACCGGGGTCTCGTCCACCGGTTCACCGGCGGCGTCGAGCACGAAGACCTCGACGAGTTCGAGACCGCCGCGGCCCGACCCGTCTGCCAGGATGGGCCCGGGCGCGGTGACACGGATCGTGGCGGGCGTGCGCGGAGGCGGCTCGGCCGCGCGCGCTCCTCGGGCGAGTCCGGTAGCCACGACGAGCCCGAAGGCCAGCCTGGCGGCTGCGCTCGCGTTGGCGCGGATCCCGTGCAAGCCCATCCTCTTATTGTCCCGGCTGGCGGCTGCATCCCGCCCGCGCCCCCCCGACCGCCGGGCCGGCGACCGTCGATCGTCCCAGCTACCCGATCGAGCGCCACCAGCGCCTTCGATGCAAGGGGATTCGGGTCGCGCAGGTCGATTCTCCCTTTTCAGGTGAACTCGTTCGGGGCCAGGGTGAGAGGTTCCCCATGACCCCGACGACGAAGTTGACGTAACCCTCCTCGCGGGAGCGTCGTCGCGGAGCGAGTCGGGACCTGCGGCCCTCCTCGCCGCCCCCTCACCGCCAGAAGGGTATTCGCCAGGGCGGTCGCGTCCTCGCCCCCGCATCGGCCTTCGGGGGGCGGGGCCGGTCGACCTCCAGCTCGTGGCGTCCCGCAGCCAGCCCTGTCACCGGGATCATCGCGAGCAGCCCGCGGTTGCCGGTCAACGGATCTGCGGCGGCGTCGTAGCGCACCGGGAGCGGCTGGCCGTCGAGCCGGACCGGGAAGAGCGCGCCGACGCAGTCGAGCCGGTCGCGCACGTCCCCGGCAGCGGCCGCCGACGC
>JBAVCR010000118.1:0-2736 GCA_049586815.1 Anaeromyxobacteraceae bacterium | reverse complement strand
GCGCTCTCGCCCGCGCCCCGCTGGCTCGCCCGCAAGGCGCGCCGCATCCTCGGGCTCCTCGAGCGGAACGGGACCGTGCCGCCGGGCGAGGTCGCCCCGGCCCGCGCCGAACTGGAGGGGATCCTGGCGGGGTCCGCGACGCTCCCCGCAGGAGGGGACGAGGAGCCGCCGGAGGACGGCTAGAGCGCCCGGAACCACTGCAGGGTGCGCCGCAGCCCGTCCTCGATCGACACCTCGGGCCGCCAGCCCAGGATCCGGCCGGCCGCCGACGGATCGATGCAGGAGCGGAGCTGCTCGCCGGCCTTGGCCGGGCCGTGCAGCGGCGGCGACGGAACCCCGGCCGCGTCGGCGAGGACGCGGTAGAGCCGGTTCACGTCGGTCTCGACGCCGGTGCCCACGTTGAGCGGCCCGTCGTGCCGCCGCTCCGCCGCGAGCAGGTTGGCGTGGGCCACGTCCTCGACGAAGACGTAGTCGCGGGTCTGCTTGCCCTCCCCGTTCACGGTGCAGGGCTCTCCGCGCAGGAGCCGCCCCGCGAAGATGGCCACCACGCCCGCCTCCCCGTGGGGGTCCTGCCGCGGCCCGTAGACGTTGCCGTAGCGCAGCGCCGTGGAGGTGATCCCGTGGGAGGCCCGCCAGACGCCGAGGTAGAGCTCGCTCGCCGCCTTGGACGCCCCGTACACCGAGACCGGCCGGGTGGGCTCGTCCTCGGGCGTGGGGATGCGGTCGGTGTCGCCGTAGGCGGCGCCGCCGCTCGAGGCGAAGAGCACGTGGCGCACCCCGGCCCGGGACGCCGCGGAGAGGAGGTTCACGAGCCCTCCCACGTTCACGTCGACGTCGTGGCGGGGATCGGCCATGGAGCGGCGCACGTCGATCTGCGCGGCGTGGTGGCAGAGGATCTCCGGGCGCTCCCGCTCCACCGCCTCGGCCGCCGCCGCGCTCCGCACGTCGACCGGGTAGAAGCGGGCCGCTGCCGGGACGTTCTCGCGCTTGCCGGAGGAGAGGTCGTCGATGACGGCGACGTCCCATCCGGCGGCGAGGAACCGGTCGGCGATGGTCGAGCCGATGAACCCGGCTCCTCCGGTCACGAGGATCTTCTGGGCCACCGTTCCTCCCGTCACACCTGCTCGCGGAACCAGTCGATGCTGCGTCGCATCCCTTCCTCGAAGTCCACCCGGGGCTCCCAGCCCAGGACCTGCCGGGCGCGGGTGATGTCGGGCCGGCGGACCCGCGGGTCGTCCTGGGGCAGCGGACGGTGCACGATGGGCACCTCGCGCCCGCAGAGGCGCTGCACGGCGCGGGCGAACTCGAGGATGGTCATCTCGTGCGGGTTGCCGATGTTCACCGGGTCGGCCTCGCCCGAGTGGAGGAGCCGCCACATGCCCTCGACGTTGTCGTCCACGTAGCAGAAGCTGCGGGTCTGGGAGCCGTCCCCGAACACGGTGAGGGGCTCGCCCCGGAGCGCCTGCGCGACCAGCGTGGGCACGACCCGGCCGTCGTCGAGCCGCATGCGCGGCCCGTAGGTGTTGAAGATGCGGGCGATGCGGGTGTCGACCGACCGGTAGCGCCGGTAGGCCATGGTGATGGCCTCGGCGAAGCGCTTCGCCTCGTCGTAGACCGCCCGCGGTCCGACCGGGTTCACGTTCCCCCAGTAGCTCTCCTTCTGCGGGTGCTCGAGCGGGTCGCCGTAGACCTCGGAGGTGGAGGCGATGAGGAAGGTGGCGCCCTTCCCGCGGGCGAGCTCGAGGGCGTGCTCGACGCCCACCGAGCCGACCTTCAGGGTCTCGAAGGGATGCTCGAGGTAGTCGATCGGCGACGCCGGGGACGCGAAGTCGAGCACCGCGTCGACCGGCCCCTCCACCCAGGAGAGCCCGTCGCAGATGTCCGCCTGGCGGAAGGAGAAGCGCGCTTCCCCCTCCAGGTGGCGGAGGTTGCGAAGCGTGCCGGTGATGAGGCTGTCGACGCCGAGCACGCGCCAGCCCTCCCGGAGGAACCGGTCGGTGAGATGGCTTCCGATGAACCCGGCCGCGCCGAGGATGACGACCCGCTTGTCTGCCATGGAGTGGTTCGACTACCCCTTCCGGTCGAGCTCGTCCAGCGTGAGCTGGCCGGGGAGTGCGGCCCGGTACTTGTCGAGGACGAGGTCGATCCCCTGCCGGATGTACTCGGCGACCGGCACCTTCGTCCGATCGTTGAGCAGCTTCAGCCGCTCGTCCTGCTCGGGCGTGATGTACACGGTCGTGGAGATCTTCTTGCGGGCCATCGGTGTTGCGAACCTATGTGACCACTCATGTAGTGTCAAACTTGCCATCCCCCTTCCAGCGGTCGCCGTGCGGCTTCCAGGTCCGCGGCGCGGAGGGGAATCCTGCTCCTCCGCGGTGAATCCGCGGCCGCGCGCCGGCACGTGCCGCGCATACCTTGCCGCCCCGTGCCCTCCTCCCGCGCTACCCGGCGCGCTGCGCCGCTTCTCACGGCCATCCTCCTCTTCTCCGCCTGCGCCGGCGCCCCGCCCCACCCCCGGGCGCTCGAGGAGATCCGCCGCGGCTACGCCCACCTCGCCGCCGGGGAGAACGATCGGGCGGAGGTGGCCTTCGAGCACGCGCTCGAGATGGCGCCCACGCTGCCCGAGGCGCTCGCCGGCCTCGGGGTCGTCCACCGCATCGCGGGGCGGCCCGATCGCGCGCTCCCCCACCTCGACGCCGCGGTCGCCGCCGATGCCGATCTCGCCGAGGCCCATGC
>JBAVCR010000117.1:0-3028 GCA_049586815.1 Anaeromyxobacteraceae bacterium | reverse complement strand
GCCCGAGCTCGGCCACGCCGAACGACGTCCGGAGGGAGACCTTCCGGTCGCCGACCGCGAGGTCGCTCGAGGCGAGGCGCTGGCAGAGCCGGTCGGCGAGGATGCGGCCGTCGGCGGCGCTGGTGTGGGGGAGCAGCAGCACGAACTCGTCGCCGCCGTAGCGGGCCCCGAGGTCGGTCGCCCGCAGCTGGGAGCGGAGCACCTCGGCCACCGCGGCGATGGCCCGGTCGCCGGCGCCGTGGCCGAAGGCGTCGTTCACCGGCTTCAGGTGGTCCATGTCGGCCATGATGCAGGTGAGGGAGGTGCCGTAGCGGCGGGCCCGGCGGACCTCGTCGTCGAGCCGGCTGCGGAAGGCGCGCAGGTTGGCGAGGCCGGTGAGGACGTCGGTCTGGGCCATCTCGCGCAGGTGGGTCTGGCGGCGGGAGAGGCGGAGCGTGCGCTCGATGCGGGCCCGGAGCTCCTGCAGGGAGGTGGGCTTCTGGACGAAGTCCGCGGCGCCCAGGTCGAGGGCGCGGACGCGGGTGGCGTCGTCGGCCTGGCCGGAGAGCAGGATGACCGGGACCTCGGCGGTCTGCATGTCGCCGCGCAGGGTGTCGAGCACGCCGAGACCGTCCAGGCCGGGGAGGCGGAGGTCGAGGACGAGGAGGTCGGGCGCGCCGAGACGGGCGGAGGCGATGGCGTGCTCGCCGTCGCCGACCTGGGCCACCTCGTAATCGGCCTCGAGGCCGGCGGCGACCGCCTCCCGCTCCTCGACGTCGTCCTCGGCGAGGAGGATGCGCGGGCGGGCCGGGGGGACGGCGACGAGCCCGAAGGGCCTGGGCTCGAGGGCGTTGCCGGCCGAGGCCAGGCCCGCCGCGACCCGGAGGAGGTCCTCGGCCAGGTCGGCGATGGTCTCGGCGTCGACCTCGAGGAGGCGCGCACGGGCCTGGCGCCCGACGCCGGTGTCCGGGGCGGCGAGCCCGCGGGCGCGCTGGGCCAGGTAGCGGGCCCGGTCGCGGATCTCGGCGCAGAGCCGGTCGGCCTGGGACACCGGATCGGCGGTGCGCGCGGGACGGTCGCCGCCCGCGTCGCCTTCCCGTGCAGGTGCGCTCTCGCGCGGATCCTGGCTCAACGCATCTCTCCCTGCAATGCCGCGAAGTCCGGCCGCTGAGGCTACAGGCGGGGGCCCGCGGTGTAAAGCGCCGGAGGGTGCTCCGGCGGCGCGTTCAGCGCCGCTGGTAGACGATGCGGCGACCGCCGCGGCCGCCCGTGGGCGACACCATCTGCGGCGGCATCTGCTCCAGGTGGAACTGGAACCACTGCTCGCCGTAGAGCTTGCCGAGCTTCAGCCGCTTGTCGTTCTGCAGCGCCTGGGCGGCGCTCTTCAGCTTCTCGTCGCCGGGGTTGGCCTTGAGCCCGCGGGCCAGCACGGCGATGGCCTGGTCGTGGTTGCCCTCCTTCTCCTCGACCCAGGCCCAGGCGGCGAAGACGAGCCCTTCCTTCTTGTTGTCCTTGGCCGCGTCCTCGAAGACCTTGCGCATCCCCGCCAGGTCCTTCTTGCGGTAGTGCGTGAGGGCGAGCATGGCGCGGGCGACGCCGTGCCGGGAGAAGCTCTTCGCGAGGTGGGGCTGGGCGCCGGCGAAGTCCTGGCGGACGTAGCGCAGCACCCCGATCTGGGAGTGGAGCTGGGAGGCCACGAGGAACTGCCAGGGGGCGAGCGCGAACCCGCCCTGGAGGGTGGCGATGGCCTTGTCGAACTTCTGGGCGAGCAGGTCCTTCTGGACCGCGCCCATGACGGCCTCGAGCTGCTTCCAGGTGCGGCGGGCGAGGAGGAAGTAGCTCACCACGAGGGCGAGGAGGCCGGGCAGGATCGAGCCCACCCATCCGACGTTGGTCCCGAAGCGGACCGCCAGGGTGACGGCGAGGCCCAGGGCCAGGCTGATGAGGAGGTTGTACATGGGGGCTCCGGTGGGTCTCTCCGGCGGATTGGATACACGGCGCCTACCCGGCACCGCAAGGGGAAATGGCCCTCCCCGGACTCGAACCGGGACGGGGGTGACCCCACTCGATTTTGAGTCGAGCGCGTCTACCGTTTCGCCAGAGGGCCCGCGGCGAAGCTAGCAGGTTTCCGAATCGTTTGCGCAATGGATCATTTCGGGATATTCGTTTGCGCAATTCGATCCAATTGCGCGTCAATTCCGGCGCGGGAATCCAACGCAACAATCCAGCAGGGGGAGCAATGGCTCGCAAGGCCCGCAGGGCAAGCGCCGAGGAGATCATCCTGGAGGCCGTCGAGAGCGTGGTCGAGCGTGCCTCGGCGGGTATCTCGCGGGCAATCTCCGACATCCTCGCGGCGCGCATCGACGAGGAGCTGAAGGCCCACGTGGCGCGCGCGGTGGGGAAGAAGGGGCGCGGGCGTGGTGCGGCGCGGTCGGCGCCCCGGGCCGAGATCGAGAAGTGGGTGGCCGATCGGCGCGCGCGCCGGGTTCCCAACTTCGTGATCGAGCAGACCGGATTGAAGACCAAGAAGCAGATCGTCGCCAAGTTCGGCGACAACGCCACCTTCGAGAAGGGCAAGCCGGCGCCGAAGCCCAAGTAGGAGGGCTACCCGGCCTTCTTCCGCTTCTTCCCCGCGGCGCCCTCCCTGGGGGCGGGCGCTGCGGGAGCTTCCTTCGCGGGGGTGGCCGGGGTGGTCGTCGCCGCCGCTCCCGCCTCCGGCTTCGCGGGCGTCGTCGACGTGGCGGCCGCAGTGGGGGTCGCGGCAGGTGGCGTGGAGGCCCCCTCGGGGGTCGGCGCCTCCTTCTTCTTCGAGGCGTACAGGTCGGAGTACCAGCCGCCGCCCTTCAGCTGGAAGGCGCTGCGCGAGACCAGCTTGGCGAGCTTGCGGCTGCCGCACTCGTCGCAGCGCGCCGGCGGGGGGTCGTTCACCTTCTGCAGCTTCTCGTTGACCTTCCCGCAAGCCTCGCAGAGGTACTCGTAGATCGGCATGGCGGTTCCATAAGCGGCGGCGCGCCGCGGATCAAAGCGGGCGACGTCCGCGGCCGGGAGT
>JBAVCR010000116.1:0-5132 GCA_049586815.1 Anaeromyxobacteraceae bacterium | reverse complement strand
CCCACATCCGCCTCCCCGCCCGCACCCGGGGTCCCAGGGCCCGGACGATGGAGCCCGCCGGATGTGACGTCCCCTTCACGGGGTGTCCCACCGCGGCCCCGGACTTTCGTACACTCACGGTCACCATGTCGATCGTGATCCACGCTTTCTCCGTCGTCGTCCCGGTCGAGGTGCTCGACGCCCTCTGGCCGGGCGGCGAGGCGGGCTACCGCGCCGTCGCGCCCCGACGCACCTACCGCTGCGACGGGCACCTCGCGGGCGTCGCCTTCCCGGACCCGGCCGACGTGCGGAGGTGGGTCGAGGAGAGGCTCGCGCCGCGCGGGCTCGTCCACGAGCGGGACGGCCGCGCCGTGGACCTCACGGTGGTGGACCCGGAGGAGGGACCGCTCCTCGACTGCGCGTGGATCACCTTCCGGCGCATGGGTTCCTGGGGGGAGGCGCGGCTCGCCGGCGCGCCCGACGTGCCCATCGCCGGTCCGGCCGGCTGGTCCCCCGCCGGTGAGGAGCCGGCCCCGGTCGAGCCGGGCACCGCCGCACGCATGGAGTTCCTGGGGCTCGAGGACGCGGTGGCCGTGCTCCTCGACCCCCGGACCGGCGAGCATCGCCGGCTCGCCATCCCGTCCCCCGACGCCGTGCACCGGCTCCTCGCCGCTCGCCTCGAGGTCCTCCACGGTCGGCTCATCCCCTCCGGAGCCTCCGGCGCCTGCGCTCCGAAGGAGGCGGACGTGGAGGCGGGCCGCAGCCTGGACGAGGTGGCCGCCGAGGCCTGGCGCATGATCGACGCCTCGCCCCAGGTGAAGAGCAGGGCCCTCTACGTGAGCGGGCTCGCCCTGCGGATGGCCGGGGAACACGCCCGCGCCGTCCCCCTCTGGCGGGCCTTCACCGAGCGTGAGCCGGGGCTCGCCGCCGGCTGGATGGAGCTCACCGGCTGCTGCACCGAGGCGGGGAGGAAGGACGAGGCGCTCGTCGCGGCGCGGAAGGCCGTGGAGGTCGCCCCGGACGAGCCGGGGGCATGGTCCAACCTGGGCGCGGCGCTCCTCGCCGTCGGACGTCGCGACGAGGCGATGGCCTGGATCGGGCGGGCGTTCCGGGCCCGACCGGACGACCCGGTCGCCTGGACGCTGAAGCGGATGGCGGAGGGGCAGGCCGGGCGGGAAACCCGCTGACGGTGGCGGACGCGAGCACTTCGGCGACGCCTCGCCCCCTCGACAACGGTCGGCCGCAGCTGCGAGGCCAGTTCGGGTCCGGGCGAAATCCCAGGCGCGATCAGGCGTTGGCCGCGCTCGTTCCGACGCAGAACAGGCGCTGTCAGGCGGTTCTCTCACCGCCGAGGACCGGCCGCCCGGGGTCGTCCCTCGCTTCACCGGTGAACTCGACATTGGACGACCGGGCGCCCAGTTCAATACCGCTCGTCACACCAGATCCCGAGGCGGTCTGATGCGTCGGATCGGCACGCGCATCAGGGAATGACCTGCCCGCCGGTCCCATGCCGCATCGAACGCAACCGAGTCGTGACCCCGATGTGACACGCTCAGTGCGATACTTCCTCGATTGGAACTGCCGACCAGGCGTCGAATGGCCTTGGCGCTTCGGTTGCCTTGGCAAACGAATTCAACTCGACCACCTGATCTGGCTTGAGCGGGATCGCCCTGGAGGCGCTGTACGTGCCATATCCCGCATACCAGACCCAATTGCCGTTGGTCTCATCCTTCGGGATGACGTGTCGCTCCTCGGCGATTGACCACTCCGCGAATTCCCAGGCGCGGCCGGAGCAGACCTGCCCGGCGAGTTCCGTGGCCTTGCCCTGAAGGTCGGCACTCGGGGGGTAGGACGGGGAGGTGATGCGCACGGTTCCGCCGTTGGGCTTCCTGTCCGTCAGGACGGCGGTGGAAGTCATCGGGCCTGCGCACCCAGCGGTGGCGGCGAGCAAGACGCTAGCGACCCGAATTCGAGCCTGGGATCCGATCGAGCGACGGGCCGGCGCTCCTGGGTTGGAATCGGCTCCGAAGGCCCCCTCGAATGCGCCCCGGTGTCCGTTGCCATGGTCTTCCCCCTTCACTTGAGGACGAACGCAACTCTTCGATGTGACCGAAGGTGAGGGGAACGCCCCATGGGGTACTTCGCCGGCATTCGAACGCGCGCTGGACCTCGCGCGCGACGTCGCCCCTCACCGCGTGAGTCCCCACAGCATCCGGAGCACGCGGTCACACAGGCCGAGCGCCTGCGCCGCTCCCGCGGCGTCGAGGTAGCCGAACGCCTCCGCCACGCGCAGGCTCGCCTCGACCTCGGCCGCGCTGCCCGAGGCAACCCGCCACAGGTGGATGCGGTCCTTGCCGCGCCGCCGCCCACCCTCCGCGAGGTTGAGCGACACCGACGCTGCCGCGCGCCGGATCTGGGTTGCGAGGGATGGGTCGCGCCGCTCGACGGCCGTGAGCGGCGCACCGAGCGCGCGGATCATCTGGAGCGAAACCTCGAAGGCCTGAAGTGCCATGTGCCGGTCCTTTCCGGGTGGGGTTTGCACCCCCCGGCGCAGGACCCGTGACGGCCCGCCGTGGGCGTCCCGTGGACCGACTCGCGGGCCGGCGCGGGGCGTGCGCAAGACGGGCAGACCCCACCCCGGAAAGGAGCGGGCGGCGTGATGGGGGTGGTCGGTGGCGGTGGGTGTGGTCGGTGGCGGTGGGGGTGTTGGGTGACGGTGGGTGTGTTGGGTGACGGTGGGTGTGTTGGGTGACGGTGGGTGTGGTCGGTGGGAGTGGGTGTGGTCGGTGGCGGTGGTCGGTGATCCGTGTTCGTGACGGAGCCCGAATCCGAAGCCGGAATCGAAGGCACATTGGAAGCAGCGCTCGAGCGGGGAACAGCCAGGGATCAAGGCCGCGGACGAGGATCACCGACCACCCTCACCGACCACCCTCACCGACCACCCTCACCCCCACCGCTACCTCCCCACCTCGATCCTCCCCTTCCCCCAGCACGCCAGCACCTTCCGCCCCGCCTCCGCCCTCCCCGCCTCGTCCCCCGGCGCGAACCTCGCCACCGCGAACCTCGGCGCCTGCGCCGGCAGCTGCCGGAAGCTCGGATCCACCGCGATCCACCTCCGGCCCGCCGCCACCTCCACCCACTCGTGCCAGACGAAGCGCGACCCGTCCCAGGCCACGCCGACGACGAGACGCCCGTCGAGCCCGTCGCCGCGCGCGGCGCGCAGGTAGGCCGCGGACGCCTCCTGGCAGTTGCCGCGATCCGGGAAGTCGCGTGGCACCGACGCGGGCGGCGGCGACGGATCCTCCGGCTCGGCGGCGAGGCCGCAGAAGCGGAGCGACCGCTCACCCTCCGCCCCGGGCGGCGCCGGCACCTCGCTCCCGAACGCAGCGGGCGCCCTCGCTGGCACGGCAGCGGTCGTGTCGGCGACGAAGCGGGTCCCCTGCGCGGGGAGGATCACCTCGTCGGGGGGGCCGCCCGCGCCGCCCCGGGCGCGGAACGGCTCGCCCAGGCTCTCACCCTCGAGCCAGGCTCCTCGCCGCGTGGCGCAGGCCCGTCCCGTCCTTCCCGTCTCGGCGTCCTCCACCTCGAGGCAGCGCCGCTCCCCCTCGGCGGTCGCGGCGAGGAGCGTCTCGGCGAGGATGGAGGCCACCGCGTCGCCGGCCGCCTTCCTCCGACGCCCGCCGGCGTCGACCTCGAGGAGCGTGCCCTCCCGGTCGGTCACCACCTCCACCCGGCGTCGCGCCACGCCGCCGCCCCCGGCCTCGGGCACGCGCATCGCGGTCTCGAACGTGGAGGTGCAGCGGGCCCGGTCGCAGCGCACGGACAGCGTCGCCACGCCCACCGGGAGACCGCCGATCTCCACGCGGTAGCGCCGCGACCCGGAGTCTGGAAGGGCCGCGAGCGCGAGCAGGAGGAGCGCCTTCACCCGCGCCGTCTCCGCACCGCTGCGATGGCGAGGCGGGACAGGAGGAGGGCCCCGACCACTCCCATCACCGCCCAGGCCACCGCGGTGTAGCGGTGGAGCCAGCCCACGAACTCGTCGAGGTTCTTCACCAGGAAGGCGCCCACGAGGAGGAGGAGCGCGTTCCAGGCCGCCGCCGAGATCCCGCCCCAGAGGAGCACCTTCCGGACCGGGAGGCCGGCCGCCCCCGCTCCCACGAAGAGGAAGGCCCGGATGCCGGGCAGGAAGCGGTTGGCGAGCAGGAACCACTCGCCCCATCGGGCGTAGCCGGCCTCGACGCGCCGGACGTGCTCGAGCGTGATCGGGCCGCGCCGGGCCGCGCCCCGCTCCAGCGCCGCGGCGAGCGCCACCCCCACGCGGTAGTCGATGAACGCCCCCAGGACGGCGCCGGCGGTGACCGACACGAAGGCCACCGGCCAGGAGATGGCGCCGTTCACCGCGTACCAGGCGCCGAGGACCACGAGCGTGTCTCCCGGGAAGGGCGGGAACACGTACTCGACGAGGCTGCCGAGGAAGAGGATGGCCGGAGCCGCCGGCCCCGTCCGCGCGAGCGCCTCGGTGAGGGCCGCGACCACGCGCTCCAGCGTGTCCACGGGGCCATGGTAGACCGGCGCCGGCCTCCCTGCTAATCATCGCGCCTCCGATGTCGCCGTCCGGCAGAGAGCGCCTCCAGACCGCCGCGCCGTACCTCGTCGCCACCCTCTGGATGGCGCTCGGCTGGGCGTTCCTCGTGCGCGGCGTGGAGCACCCGGGCGTGGCCTACCGTCCCTGGGCCTTCCGGAACCACGCCTACTCCGATCTCCTCGCCATGACCGGCGACCGCTACCTGAACGGGGGACGTCCCCTCCCCTACCTGGAGGATCGGATCGAGTACCCCGTCCTCCTCGGGGTGGCGCTCTGGGCGCCCTCCTTCCTGCCCGGCGGCCAGGTCGCCCACTTCACGGCGAGCGTGATCGGGCTCTGGGCCTGCCTGATGGCGTCCCTGGCGCTGCTTCGCCGCCTGCCCGGCGCGAGCCCCTGGTGGCTCGCCGCCTCGCCGGCCATCGCCTACTACGGCGCGCTCAACTGGGACCTGCTCCCCATCGCGCTCCTCCTCGCCGCCATCCTGGCGGCGGAGCGGGAGCGCCCGGCCGGGGCCGGCGCGCTGGCGGCGCTCGGCGTCTCGGCGAAGCTCTGGCCGTTGGCCTTCCTC
>JBAVCR010000115.1:0-3245 GCA_049586815.1 Anaeromyxobacteraceae bacterium | reverse complement strand
ATTCCCGACCTCCTGGCCCCGCCCACAGGCCAAGAGATCAAGAACGCTCGGGATTGTCGATCCCCCCGAACCCAGTCCCTAAGCTGATCGCGTCTCTAGCGCGACGCCTGCGGATCCCAGCGGTAGTTCACGCCGAGGCTGGTGATCCAGGCCCAGCTCTTGAAGGTCCCGGGGAAGGACGAGGCGTTGTCGAGCGTGGCGGTGCTCGCCGCCGGGACCGAGGTGAGCGTCGTGAACCAGGCGTTGAAGAAGCTCGCGTTGATGGAGAGGTTCTTCATCACGTCCCAGCCCACGCCGACCGAGCCCGCCCAGGCCTGCGCGTCGGGCAGCGACGGGTTGAAGTAGGACGGGTTCACGCCCGACTTGTCGTAGAGGCCGCCGGCGCGGAGCTCGAGGGTCTTCAGGACCTGCCAGGCCACGCCGAGCCGGAAGATGCTGGCGTTGCCGTACTGGCGCCACACCGAGAGCTCGAGGGGCTGGCCGGTGGCCGGGTCGATGGTCTGGCCGACGAAGGTGTCGGAGACGTAGATGCTGTAGTACTCGGAGGTGTAGGCGGCGGTGATGTCGACCGTCTTCACGGGACGCCAGGCGACGCCTACGTTGAAGGTGCTCGGGTAGGGCAGCACGTGGTCGAAGTTCTGGTTCGGGTAGGTGGCGCCGAAGGCCGGAGGGAAGGCGAAGTTGGCCGGTCCGCTGAGCTTCATGTAGGCCTGCTGCTTGTAGTCGAGGCCGATGCGCAGCGGGTAGTCGAGGATGGGCTGGATCTCGACCGCCGCGTCCCAGCTCACCGCGCCGCCCCGGTCGGACAGCGTGACGAGCCCGTCCTGGCCGCCGGGGAGCGCCTTCGCGACCTCGAGCGTCTCGGTGGCGTAGTAGTAGATGAGGCCGCCGCCGATCCGGATCTGCGGGATGATCTCGAAGCCGGCCGACAGGTAGCTCCCGAAGAGCTTCCGGTCCACCGAGATGATGGTGTAGCGACCCGGCCAGTCGGAGGGCCAGAAGACGTTGCCGCCGCCGGGGAGGTTGAGGCCGGCGCCGACGCCGTACCCGTGGCCGGCGATCTTGCCCGACCAGGAGGCGAAGATGGCCACCGGGGGCGCCACCTTCAGGTTGCTCGACACCGGGGTGGGGGCGAGGTTCGTGGTGGCGGTCCAGGTCGAGCCGTTCCCCAGGATGCTCCCGTTCAGGGTCAGGTCGAGCCCGGAGAGGCGGGAGAGCGCGGCGGGGTTCCGGTAGACGGCGCCGGCCGTGGTCTGGTCGGCCACGAGCGAGTCACCCATGGCGAGGTCGCGCGCGGTGATGTTGGGGATGGAGTAGCCGCCCGCGGAGGCGAGGGCCGGGAGGAGGATCAGGGCGAGGGCGAGCTTGCGCATGGCGATCCTCACGGGGCCGAGAGGGGAACGACGACCGGGGACGCCTGGACGGCGCCGCCGAGGAGGAAGGTCACGGTCTGGGTCTGGGCGGTGCTGGCGAGCGTCTGGCGGGTCCAGTCGAGCAGGAAGCCGTGCTCGACGCCCGGCCCGACCGCGCCGTCGGCGGGACAGGTGCCGGTGGTCGCGTTCATGTACCACTGCAGCCCCGCGTTGCCCGCAGCCGTGGGCTCGGTCGGCCCGAGACCCATGAGCCCGTAGACGAGCTCGTTCGTCGCGTTCGGCACGGTGGCGTCGCAGCGGGCTCCCTGCGCCAGCACGGCCTTCGCCGCCTGGGGCGTGGCGCCCGTCGGATCGGAGAGCAGGTCGGGGAGCGTGTTGGCCGTCACGTGGCCGGCGAAGTTGGCCGGGTCGGCCGGGTCGAGGATCCACTTCGCGCCGATGAGGAAGAGGAGGTACTCGGGCGTGCCGGGGGTGAGCCCGAGCGAGGTCACGAGCCCCTGGAAGAGGTCGTGGAAGTCGGGCGCCGTGGTGAGGATGTCGATGAGGGTGGCGCCGCCCACCGAGAGCATGGCGCGCGAGAAGCGCGGGATGGCGGCCAGGTTGTTCGTGCCCAGGATGGAGCCCCAGGACTGGCCCACGTAGTGGACCTTGGCGGGCGAGAGCGCGACCGTTCCGGCGGGCAGGCCCGCCGCCGCCGCGATCGCGGCGTTTCCCTTCGCGGTGGTGAGCACCCGCACCAGCATCGACTGGTCGAGGATGTCCTGGCGGATGGTGTCGCGGCTGCGGAAGAGGTTGGCGGTCACCACGAAGGCGCCCGAGCTGGCGGCGTTCCCCCCGCCCAGCGCCGGATCGTACGGCCCGGACGCGATGGGCAGGAGCTGGAGCGCGTTGCCGGTGCAGAGGCCGGGCTTCCCGGTGGGCGGGTCGCCCTGCTGCTGGGCGAAGACGGTGGTGTCGCAGGTGACCCCCGCGGCGCAGCCGGTGGGGGTGGTCGGGTTCTGGGTGTCGACCGAGCACCAGGACCGGGCGCCGTGCTTGGCCGCGTCGATGGCCGCCACCGCCATGCCGCCGCTCGTGAGCGCCTGGGCGATGAGGAGGACGTCGCCGCGGCTGCGGCCGAGCCCGTGGTGGAAGACGACGAGCGGCCAGCCGCCGGCGGGGGGCGCGCCCTGCGGCAGCGCGATGATGGCGGGGATCGGCGTGAACGCGCCGCCGGTGGGCGTCGGGTCGAAGGCGCCGGTCTTCGGGTCGAGCTTGTCGAAGGTGACGACGTTCGCCTCGACGAAGGTGGAGATGCCGGCGGCGAGCAGGGCCGGGGGCACGCCCCACTTCGTCGCCATGACCGCGGGCGCGACGGCGGTGGCGCCGACGGGGGCGTCGGGGAAGGCGTCGGCGCCGGAGGGCAGCTTGGCGTACGGGCCGGCGCCGAGCTGGACGGCGTCGGCGGTGATCGACTGGGTCCGGAAGGTGTACGGGAGGACGATGTCCGCCGCCTCGACCCCGTGGTCGGTCATCACCTGGGCCACGGCGGGCTTCAGCCGGAGCCGCATGCCCTCGAGGAGCGCGGCCTGCGGGCCGGGGACGCCGGAGATCTCGGAGACCGCCGCGGTGGGGTTCGTCACGCACGCGGGCGAGGGGGTGCAGATGGGGTGGGTGAAGAGCAGGATCTGCCCGAGCGTGGTGTTGGAGATGGCGCGGCCGGCCGCGTCCTGGACCTTGTTCGTGACGATGACCGCGTACTCGGTCTTCTCGGCGAGGGGCGGGAGCGGGATGGGGCTTCCGGGCACGGGCACCGTGGCCGCCGGCTGGATGCCGATGAGCGAGGACAGGCAGGCGGGGGTGTAGTCACCCCGGGCGTCGGGGGCGCAGGAG
>JBAVCR010000114.1:0-7320 GCA_049586815.1 Anaeromyxobacteraceae bacterium | reverse complement strand
ATCCTGGCGCCACACTCGCCTCTACCACGAAAAGTTGGACTACACTGCACGGCCATGTCCGAACTCGAAAAGCGGAACATCGTCGCCCAGTGGGCCTTCGACACCCGCCCCGTCCTCCTCCGCTTCCACCTCTGGCTGGAGGACGTGCAGGTGGATCGCTCGCAGGCCGAGCCGGTCTCCGCCCACACCTTCACGCCGCGTGGAATCGCCAGGAACCTGGCCGTCACCGCCGCGGCCACGGCGCTCGGCACCAAGCTCTACGGGGGCTACGGCGAGGGCGCCGGCAAGGACAAGTACGTCTACAACCAGGTGAAGAAGTCCGCCGACGCCATCAGCGCCTACGTGATGAGCGAGGGGCTCTGGTCGCTCACCCGCACGCTCCCCGAGAACCACGCCCTCATGGTGAGCCTGGGCGAGGGGCTCATGCCCAAGGCGGGCGAGACCCCGGAGATGGGCGCGAACCCGCTGCTCGGTTTCGGCCGCGTCTACGCGCGCCCCGAGGTGGCCATGACGGTCGACCGGCGCGTGCGCCGGCTGCTGAACGAGCCCGGCCACACCTTCGACAATTTCCACGGCTGGCTGAAGAGCCGCGGCATCACCATCTGGGGCGCCGCCGTCGACACGCTCGAGAACACCTCCCGCTTCGCCGAGGGCAAGACCACCGGTCCCATGGTGGTCTTCCACCTCTTCGACTCGCCGCTCACCATCTCCCGCCCGTACGAGTCGTACATGGGCTGCCTCACCGTCCCGCGCGCGGTGGCCCGCAAGGCCGAGGAGTCCGCGGTGCTGCTCGACTACCGCACGCCGCGGGCCAAGGTGATGGAGGTGGTCCGCGCCACCTATCCGGGGATCCGCCCCGAGAACGTCCACGTCTGGACGCTCCGCGGGAAGAGCCGCATGAAGCGCCTCGGGAAGCTCTGGGAGGAGTGGACGGCGGCCGGGGCGCACCTCGTCGACGACACCTGGAAGGCCCCCTCGGGGCACGAGGTCTTCACCGACTCCGGAACCTACGCCCCCACCTTCCTCGTGGGCGGCTGGAAGGACGCGGGCGGCGCTCCGCACGTCTTCCTCTGCGACGGGTACGCCGCCAGCGCCGAGGCCATGCAGGCCTCCAGCCTCGACGAGGTGCTCGAGGTCTCCTCCAGCATGGCCATCTTCTCGCCCACCTTCGACCTCCCCTGCGACCAGGAGGCCCGGCTCATGCAGCTCGATCCGGACGCCCCCGACTTCGCCGCGCGCATCCGCGAGATCGCGGTGGGACAGGCGATCGGCGAGGAGCAGGTGGCCGGGTACGCCGACGCCATCCGCGACGCGCGCGCCTGCAACGTCCCGCTCGGGAAGCCGGTGCTCCGCGCCGACGACCTGCTCCCGGAGAAGCGCTGGGGCGTCCTCGCCGCCATCGGCTACATGTGCGACGACCCGTACACCGGGACGAAGGGCGTGGAGAAGGTGGCGGACGGCGTCTACCGGGTCCGCACCCGGCTCGCCACCCGCAACGCCTCCTCCTACGTCACCTTCACGTTCCGCGTGATGGAGTCGTTCGAGCAGCAGCGCCACGTCTTCAGCCCGCTGCTCGTGCGCTTCCTCTCCGGCGTGGACCACACCAAGCGGGCGGTGAAGATCTCCGACTCGGGGCGCATCCGCAACGAGCTCCAGACCCTGTTCTCCCAGGCCCTCGACCACGACGGCGACCGCATCAAGATCCACTTCGACCGCGTGGACGAGAAGGTGATGCCGCGCGACAAGCAGGCGGCCATCCGCGGCGTGCTCGAGTGGTACAAGGCGAGCCACCCGGTGTGGTTCCGGTGGCTCGACATCGCCTGACCGCCGTGGCGGGGCGGGACCTAGTAGCCGTAGCCGCCGCCGGGTGGGCCCGGGTCGACGCCGGGCGACACCTGCGCGAGCGGATCGATGGTGATGGTCCCGTTGGGCGTGGCCATGGTCGCCCCGTGGCTCGCGCAGTAGTAGTGCAGCACCGTGCCGGCCGCGAGTCCCGCCGGGACGACGAACGACCGCGTCCCGGTGAAGAGCCCGGTGTCGAACGGCGTCCCGGATGGTGAACCGGGAGTGAATGTGCCCGGCGCGACCTGCTGCGTGACCGAGTGGGGCATCCCCACGTCCCGGTTCACGACCGTGACCGTGGAACCTGCGGGCACCGCCAGGTCGAGGGGCGAGTACGCCATGTTGGTGATGACGACGTAGTAACCCGGCGGCAGGGCGGAGGAGGTCGACGCGGTACTCGACCCCCCGCACCCCGACGCGGCCGCGAGGCCGAGGGCGAGGACGGAGAACCGCACGGCGGATGCAGCGGACATGGTGCCTCCCGTTCCGGAGGAAAGGACTCCGCCGGGGTAAACCCCCGACGAGGCGGCCAGCAGCCATGAGGTTCGAAGAAAAATCCGCTGACATCGTGCGGGGATGTCCATATTCGTTTATGGACCCTCCGATTCGTGGCGTGTGAGGGCCTCGTCGGGTGTCTATCAATCGCGTGGATCACCGCGAGGCGGCAGCCCGGCTCTACCGGGACTACGGCCCCGCCGTGTTCCGGCGCTGCCTGCGCCTCCTCCACGACAGGGAGGCGGCGCAGGACGCGACGCAGGAGGTGTTCGTGCGGCTGGTCAAGAACATGGATCGCCTGGCGGTGCGGGGCGACGCCCTGCCCTGGATCTACCGCGTGACCACGAACCACTGCCTGAACGTCCTCCGCAACTCCGGGCGGCACGCGGAGGACCTCCTCCCGCCGGACCTCGAGTCGGAGGGACGCCCGGCGGAGGAGGCATTGCCCGACCGGCGGCTCGCACAGGAGCTGCTCGGCCGGTTCGACGCCGGCACGCAGGCCGTGGTGGTCGGCGTCTACGTCGATGGGATGGAGAGGGAGGAGGTCGCGACGGCCCTCGGCATCTCGAAGCGAACGGTGTCGCGAAGGCTGGAGAAGTTCCTGAGCAGCACCCGAAGGATCGTCGGGAGGAGTGAATCGTGACCGCCGCCCGCTGCCCGTCCGACCTGCGTCTCGAGGAGTACCTCCTCGATCCCGATTCGTCCGGAGTGGCCTCGCACGTGGATTCCTGCCAGGCCTGCCGCGGCCGGATCGCGCGCATGAACGCCGAGGGGGAGGAGTTCCGGCAGTACGTCTTCCCGGCCACGGTGGACGCGGTGGTCGCCGCGTCCGCCCGCCGCCGGCCCAGCTGGCTCGGCATCCTGATCCCCGTCGCGGCCACCTGCGCCGCCGCGCTCCTCCTCTTCGTGAAGCCGATGGCCCCCGAGGCCGTGCTGGCGGCGAAGGGCGAGGTGCTCCGCATGCAGGTGCTCGCCGCCACGCCGGACGGCGTCCAGCCCGTCGCCAATGGCGCGCTCGTGCCGCCGAAGACCCCGCTCCGGATCCAGGTCGAGAGCACGGTCGCCTGCCGGCTCAAGGTCATGGCCGCCGACTGCGAGGGGCACGTCACCGTCCTGCATCCCGCGGCGGGTGAGGAGAGCACGCTCGTCACGAAGTCCGGGCCGGCGGTGATCCAGGCCGTGTTGCAGGGCGACGAGGGGCCGGAGCGGGTCTACGCCGTGTGCAGCAAGGAGCCCATGCCGCTGCTGGCACTCGCCGTGAACCTGAAGGACCAGTCGACCGGCGACGACGACCGCGTCCGGCGCGCCGCCCGGATCTCGGGGCTGCCGCCCGGAACGCTCCAGGCCACCCTGCTCGTGGAGCACGGCGACGAGGAGCCCGGCGAGCACCACGACGCCCCGAAGGGGGAGAGCCACCCCGAATTGCCCCCAAGGTAGACCCAAGAGGGGCGTCAGATTCGTCCACGCGTCGGTGGGCCATGGCCTGTCGGGAGGTGTACCCCTCGGGCAACGATCGCGCCTTCACGTGGCCACCCAGAGTCCCACCCGGCGGCGCCGCAAGGCGATGAAGGCGTTCCCGCCTCCGGCGCAGGTGACCTCGCGCACCCCCAGCTGGAACCCCGACATCGGCCCGGAGATGGAGGCCGTGCGGGTGGCCATGGACGCGCTCCCCATCGGCGTCGTGTTCGCCGAGTGCGTCCGGGGCGGGCCCCCGTCCATCGTCGCCCACAACGCGGCCTACGCCCGGATCGTGGGCACCACGGTCGAGCCCTGCCGGCCCTGCGCGGAGCTGCCCTACAGCGTCTACCTTCCCGACCGGATGACGCGGGTTCCTCCGGAGCACTGGCCGGCGCCCCGCGCCGCGCGCACCGGGGAGGTGGTCGGGGAGCGGGAGCTCCACCTGCGCCTCGCCAGCGGGGAGTGGCGGGTCGTGGCGGTGAGCGCCGCACCGCTGCCGCGAACCGAGGGGGACGAGGCGGGGCGCGCGGTGGGCGTGGTCCTCGACGTCTCCGACCGTCGCCGCGCCGAGGACGACCTCTCCCGGCGCGGACAGCTGCTCCGCCACGTCATCGAGATGGCGCCCGACCTCGTCGTCGTGAAGAACCGGGTGGGCCAGATCCTCTTCGCGAACCCGGCCACGCTCCAGGCCCTCGGGCTCCGGCTCGAGCAGGTCATCGGCCGGAACACGTCCGAAGTGGTCGCCGACCCCGCCGCCGCCCGCATCCTCGAGGAGAACGACCGCAGGGTCATGGCGAGCGGGCAGGAGGAGCAGGTGGAGGAGGTCGTCCCCACGCCCGACGGCGAGCGTGTCTTCCTGTCCACCAAGTCCCCGTGGCGCGACTCGGCCGGCCAGGTGATCGGCACGGTCGTCATCGCCCGAGACATCACCGCGCGGAAGAGGACCGAGGAGGCGCTGCAGGCGAGCGAGCGCAGGTTCCGGGCGCTCATCGAGAAGTCGAGTGACATGGTGCTCCTCGTCGACGGCGGCGGGCGGTACACCTTCTGGAGCCCGGCGGCCACCGAGGCGCTCGGCTGGGAGGAGGGGGACGTCCTGGGGCACGAGGCTCTCGACCTCGTCCACCCCGACGATCGGGCCGACGTGGTCCAGGGCTTCCGGGCCGTCCTGGACGGTGCGGGGGTGCCGGTGCGCCACCGCGCCAGGCTCCGCCACCGGGACGGAGGCTACCGCCTCGTGGAAGGGATGGGGCGCGACCTGCGCGCCGATCCGGCCGTCGCCGCCGTCGTGCTGAACGTCCGCGACGTGACCGAGCAGTCCCAGACCGAGGAGCTGCTCCTGCAGTCGCAGAAGCTCGAGAGCATCGGCCGGCTCGCCGGCGGCATCGCCCACGACTTCAACAACCTGCTCACGGTCATCCTCTGCGGCGCGGAGTCCGAGGCCGAGGCGCTCGATGCGGGCCGGGCCGTCGATCGCGAGGACGTCGACCAGATTCGCGAGGCGGGAGCGCGGGCCCAGGAGCTGACCCGGCACCTGCTCGCCTTCGCGCGCCGGCAGGTGGCCACCCCGATCGTCCTCGACGTGAACGAGCTCGTCGTCCGCTGCGAGCGGCTCCTCCACCGGTTGCTGGGGGAGGACGTGCGCATCCGGCTCGAGCTGGAGCGCCCCACCTGGCCGGTGCTCTGCGACCCCGCCCAGCTCGAGCAGGTCCTCGTCAACCTGGCCGCCAACGCCCGCGACGCCATGCCGGAGGGAGGGACGCTCACCCTCTCGACCCGAAACGTCGCCTCGCCCCATGGCGACCCGGCGCTCGCCGCCGGGGACTGGGTGATGCTCCGCGTGCAGGACACCGGCACCGGGATGTCGCGGGAGGTGAAGGAGCGGATCTTCGAGCCGTTCTTCACCACGAAGCCGTCGGGCAAGGGGACGGGGCTCGGGCTCGCCCTGGTCTACGGGATCGTCCGGCAGGCGGGCGGGCAGGTCCGCGTCGACAGCGACCCCGGTCGAGGAAGCACCTTCGACGTCCTCCTCCCCCGCACCCGGGAGACCGCCGTCCCGGCCCGGGCCGAGGCGCGGAAGCGCGCGCGCGGCGGGAGCGAGACCGTGCTCCTCGTGGAGGACGACGCGGGGGTGCGGGAGGCGGCGGCCCGGGCGCTCCGCGGGGGCGGGTACCGGGTGATCACCGCCGACGGGGCCGACGCGGCAGAGAAGGCGATGCGGGAGGCGCCGGAGCCGCCGGCGGTCCTCGTGACCGACGTCCTCATGCCGACGACGACCGGAAGGGAGCTCGCCGACCGCATCCGGGCCGGCCGGGCCGGAATGCCGGTGCTCTTCCTCTCCGGCCACGCGGCGGCGGTCGTCGGACGGCACGGCGTGCTCGAGCCGGGCGTGGCGTTCCTGGCGAAGCCCTTCACGCCGGGCTCCCTCCTCGACAAGGTGCGCGAGGTCCTCGACCGGGCCTGATCGCCGCCGCGCATCGGCGCGCGGCCGCCCGATTCCTGGCAGCGCCTGCCCGGATCGCAGGCAGTCGATTGCCCGGAGGGCACCGAAAGCGCGCAGCCGGCTGGGCGCCCTGGCGGCGCACCCCTTGCAGTAGGCTGCGGCGGAGGTGATCGCTTGACCAAGATCGAGGCCATCATCCAGCCGTCGCGGCTCGAGACCCTGAAGAACGCCTTCGCAGCCTGGGGCGTCGAGGGGCTCACCGTGACCGAGGTGAAGGGCTACGGGCGGCAGAGGGGGCACGGAGAGGTCTACCGCGGCTCCGAGTACCGCATCGACTTCCGGCCCAAGCTGAAGGTCGAGGCGGTCGTCCCCACGCCGCTCGTCCCGCGCCTGCTCGACGTCCTCCAGAAGGCCGTGGGAACGGGCCGGATCGGCGACGGCAAGGTCTTCGTGAGCCCGGTCGACGACGCCATCCGCGTGCGCACCGGGGAGCAGGGGGAGATCGCGCTGTAGCGCCCGCGCGCGAGGTTGCAACGGGTCCCCGTCCGTGGGAGGACGGAGGCGATGCAGGGCCCACCCCTCCTCGTCGCGGCGTTCCCTCCGGAACTGGCCGGGCTCGACGGCTCCCCCCCGGCCGGCTGGACGACCGCCACCACCGGGATCGGCGCCATCGCCGCGGCGGTGGAGACGACGCGGCTCCTCGCCCTCCACCGCCCCTCGCGGGTGCTCTTCCTGGGCACCTGCGGCGCCTACGACGGGCGGTTGCCCATCGGGACCGTCCTCGCCGCCCGGCACGCCCTCGCCACCTCCCTGGAGGAGGTGGAGGGACGCGCCTACCGACCTGCGAAGGAGACCACCCGCTGGGCCGCCACCTGGAAGCTCCCGCTCCCGGCCCACGACGTCGCGGTTCCCCCGGCCATCACGCTCACCGCGGCCGGCGCCCGGGCGCTCTCCCGCGTCGCCGCGGCCGAGCACCTCGAGCTCACGGGGGTCTTCGCGGCCTGCGCCGCGGCCGGCGTCCCGGCGGCGGCCGCGCTCGGCGTGGCGAACCAGGTCGGGCCCGACGCGCACGCGCAGTGGAAGGT
>JBAVCR010000113.1:0-1992 GCA_049586815.1 Anaeromyxobacteraceae bacterium | reverse complement strand
ACCTACGACGCCTACCCCTAGCTCCTTGCCCGGGGCGGCGCGCACGGGTATGACCCTGCCCCCATGCGAGAGCACGTCGTCGACATCGTGCGGGCCGCCCTGGCCCGCGGCGCGGCCGAGGGACGCTGGCCGTCCCTCGACGTCCCCTTCACCGTGGAGCCGCCCCGCGACCCGCAGCACGGCGACTTCGCCGTCAACGCCGCCATGGTCCTCGCCAAGCCGGCGGGGAAGCCCCCGCGCGAGCTGGCCCAGGCCCTCGTGGACGCCATCCGCGCCGAGGACGGCGGGCGGAGCATCGAGTCGCTCGAGATCGCCGGGCCCGGGTTCGTGAACCTCCGGCTGCGCCCCGCCGTCTGGCTCGCGGGGCTCGGGGAGGTGGTGCGGCAGGGGGACGCCTTCGGACGCACCCGGGTGGGGAAGGGCAGGAAGGTCATCGTCGAGTTCGTCTCGGCCAATCCCACCGGCCCCATGCACGTCGGGCACGGGCGCAACGCCGTGACCGGCGACGCGGTGGCGAGCCTGCTCGACTGGAGCGGGCACGCGGTGACCCGCGAGTACTACGTGAACGACGCCGGCGCGCAGGTGCAGACGCTCGCGCGCTCCGTCCACCTCCGGTACCAGGAGCTCTTCGGGCGGACGGTGGAGATGCCGCAGAGGAGCTACCCGGGCGCCTACGTGATCGACATCGCCCGGGGGCTCTCGGACGAGTACGGCCCGCGCTTCCTCGACGCTCCCGAGGCCGAGTGGCTCGACCTCTTCCGCGAGCGCGCCGTGGCCCACGTGCTCGGCATGATCCGCTCGGACCTCGACGCGGTGCACATCACCTTCGACGTCTGGTCCTCGGAGAAGAAGCTCTACGACTCCGGGACGGTGGAGCGGTTCCTCGCCGAGCTCGAGGCGAAGGACCTCGTCTACTGGGGCAAGCTGCCCCCGCCCAAGTCGAAGAAGGGGCAGCCGGCCCCGGTCGCCGCCACGCCCAACGAGGAGGGGCTCACCGAGGCCGAGGACCTCCTGCTCTTCCGCTCGTCGCGGCACGGCGATGAGGTCGACCGCCCGGTGAAGAAGGCGGACGGGACCCCCACCTACTTCTGCGCCGACATCGCCTACCACTGGGACAAGCGGCAGCGCGCCGACCAGCTGGTGGACGTGCTGGGGGCCGACCACGGCGGCTACGTGGCCCGGCTGGGAGCGGCGCTCGAGGCGCTCGGGGCCTCCCGCAAGGACCTGCACGTCGTCCTCATCCAGATGGTGAACCTCACCCGCGGCGGCGAGGCCGTGAAGATGTCGAAGCGGGCCGGCACGGTGGTGTCGCTGCAGGAGGTGGTGGAGGAGGTCGGGCGCGACGCGACCCGCTTCATCTTCCTCACCCGGCGCGCCGACGCCCAGCTCGACTTCGACCTCGAGCTCGCCAGGCGGCAGACGCTCGACAACCCGGTCTTCTACGTCCAGTACGGGCACGCCCGGCTGGCCCGCATCCTCGAGAAGGCGGCGGAGGCGGGGGCGCCGGAGGCGCGCTTCGACCTGGAGACCCTCTCGGTGCTGACCGCGCCGGAGGAGATGGACCTCGTGAAGCGGGTGATCTCGTTCCCGGATCTCGTGGCCGGAGCGGCGCTCGCCTGGGAGCCCCACCGGGTGGCCTTCTGGCTCCAGGAGACCATCGGGGCCTTCCACTCCTACTACACGCAGGGGAAGCGGAGCGGGGAGCGCTTCATCGGCGCGGACCCGGTGAAGACGGCGGCCCGCCTGGCGCTGGCCCGGGCCCTCAAGCAGGCGCTCCGGAACGGGCTCTCCCTCCTCGGGGTGGCCGCGCCGGAGCGGATGGAAAGTCGCGAGGCCGCCGAAGACGTCTAGAATCGGGCCGCCCGGGTGGGCGGACCATGGCAGGCAACAGACCAGCACGGGAGCGCTTCGAGTTCTCCCTCGACGCGCGACAGGTGGCGGCGGTGATCCTCGGATCGCTCGCCTCGCTCGCCGTGGCGTTCTTCCTCGGGC
>JBAVCR010000112.1:0-3143 GCA_049586815.1 Anaeromyxobacteraceae bacterium | reverse complement strand
GCCCAAGCGCGCGGCGACGGCGCGGGCAGCTCGCAGCACCGGGCGAAGGCGTCCGGGCTCCCGCACCCGTCGCTGACCCGTCGCGACGCATCGCGCCATGCCTCCCCGGGAATAGCCGGGGCCGCGGAGCGTTCGCCCTTGCGGTGGCCAGCAGGCCGGTTAGATCCGGTACAGCCCAAACGGGGCAAACCCTTCCTGTTTTCGTACATTTGAGCGGAGCCCAAACGAAATGCGCACCCGTTTCCTCGACCTCGACGACCGGACCCAGGACCTGAACGACAGGATGCGTGAAGCGCCTGACGTTGCTGCGGATTTCCTGCAGAAGTACGAACTCTCCTGGATGTACCACGAGAACGCGCTCGAAGGGGTCATCTACACCGTGCAGGAGCTCGTCGCGGGGCTGTCGGCCCCGCAGCCCGTGGCCGACGCCATGGTCATCGGCGTCCTCCAGGAGGTCCGCAACCACAAGGCGGCCATCGACCTCGTCCGGGCCGAGGCCGCTTCCAAGCGGCTCAAGGTGAACCTCGCGCTCGTGAAGAAGCTCCACGAGACCCTGCACGCCGGCATCCAGAGCAAGGGGCCGTCCGAGTTCCGCAAGGACATGCCGCTCCACCGCGCCTACTTCCACGAGATCGCCCAGCCGCCCAAGATCGCGGCGATGCTCTCGAAGGTCCTCGACGCGACCGACTCGGCCGAGTTCAAGAAGTCGCACCCGGTGGTGCAGGGCGCCCGCCTCCAGCACGGGTTCATGCAGGCCTATCCGTACACCGACGCTTCGGGCAAGGTGGCGCGACTGCTGGCGAATCTCTACCTGATCCGCGGCGGGTTCCTCCCCTGCGTCATCCACTCGATCGACCGGCAGCGCTACTACGACTCGTTCCGCATGCCCGAGACCGTGCTCCGCGACCTGATGCTCGAGGCGATGGACAACTCGCTCACCCACGCCGAGAAGCACTTCGCCGAGGCGCCCCCCTCCCGGGCCCGACGGTCGGCACGCTAGCCCCGGAACCCGCCTCCCCCTCCATCGGGGTCCCCGGAGCCCATGGCGGCCGGGAGTGGGGTGGTGTATGAGGTGCCCCGCATGATCCTGGGCGCCCACGAGGGCATCGCCGGCGGAGTCTCACGGGCGTTCGAGCGGGCCGAGGCCGACACCGCCCAGGCGATCCAGATCTTCGTGCGGAACCCGCGCGGCTGGGCCGTCTCCCCCCTCGACGAGGAGGAGGTCCTGCGGTTCCGCTCCGAGGCACGCCGCACCGGGATGCCGTCCGCCGCCCACTCCATCTACCTCGCCAACCACGCCGCCGCCGACCCCGACCTGCGGAGGAAGTCCTGGGCCGCGCTCGGCGACGAGCTCGGGCGCTGCGAGCAGCTCGGGATCTCCTTCCTCGTCTTCCACCCCGGGAGCAACGCCGACGAGGCGGAGGGGCTGAAGCTCGTCGCGGAGGGGATGGAGCGGGCGCTCGACGCCTCGAGGGGGAAGGCCATGCTCCTAGTCGAGATCACCGCCGGCCAGGGCAAGTCGCTCGGCTGGCGCTTCGAGCAGGTGGCCGCCATCCGCGAGGCCATCCCGCGGGGGGCACGCAGGCGCACCGGCGTCTGCTTCGACACCTGCCACGCCTTCGCCGCCGGCTACGACCTCTCCACCGCCGAGGGGTACGAGACCACGTTCCGGGACTTCGACCGGGTGGTGGGGCTCGAGAACCTCCGGGCCTTCCACCTGAACGATTGCAAGAAGCCGCTCGGCTGCCGGGTCGACCGGCACGAGCACATCGGCGAGGGCACGCTCGGCCGCGCCCCGTTCCGCCGGCTCGTGAACGACCGCCGCTTCGCGGACCTTCCCGCGTTCCTGGAGACGGAGATGCGCTTCAAGGAAAACCTCGCCGTGCTGCGGTCCCTCCTCGCATGACGCGCGCCCAGGTCGGCGAGCGCCGGCGGGCGCAGAAGGCGCGCAAGCGGACCCGCACCCGGGTCCGGCTGGCGGGAGGCTCGAGCCGCGAGGTGCGCGCGCGCCTCGACCGGCTCGTGGAGTTCGCCCGCGGCCACCACCGGGCCCTCATCCTGACCCACGACAACCCGGATCCGGACTCGCTGGCGGCCGGCGTCGCGCTCGCCTGGCTGCTCGAGCAGATGGCGGGCGTCGAGGCGGTGGTGGCCTACGGCGGCATCGTCGGGCGCGCCGAGAACCGCGCGCTCGTGAAGGTGCTGCGGCTCCCGGTGGTCCCGCTCTCCCGGGTCGTGTTCGACGAGTACGACCTCATCGCCATGGTCGACACCCAGCCGGAGCAGGGGAACCACTCCCTGCCGGCGGCCCACTTCCCGGACGTGGTCATCGACCACCACCCGGAGCGCCCGGAGACCCGGCTCGCGGTGGTCGCCGACGTGGGACGCGACACCGGTTCCACCTCCACGGTGGTGACCGACTACCTGCGGGCGAGCGGCCTCGCCATCCCCCCGCCCATCGCCACGGCCCTCTTCTACGGCATCAAGTCGGACACCCGCGACCTGGAGCGGGAGACCACCCCGCCCGACGTCGAGGCCTACCTCTGGCTCTTCCCCAAGGCGGACACCCAGGCCCTCTCCCAGATCGAGCGGCCCCGCCTCCCGGAGGACTACTTCCGCCTGTTCCACACCGCGGTGGAGAAGGCCCGCGTCCACGGCGAGGCGGTGGTCTGCGACCTCGGCACCGTCTACTACCCCGACCTCGTCGCCGAGGTGGCCGACCGGTTCCTCTCCATGGGCGACGTGAAGTGGTCGCTCGCCGTGGGCCAGTACCGGGGCAGCCTGTACTTCTCGCTGCGCACCCGCGACCGGCGCATGAACGCAGGCAAGCTCATCCGGGAGATCATCGAGGAGGTGGGCGGCACCGCCGGCGGCCACGGCTCGATGGCGGGAGCCCGCCTCCCGGTGCGCGGGCTCCGTCCGGCTGCCCGCCGCAAGCTCCTCGATCGCGTGTTCCGCTCCTTCCTGCGCGAGTTCGGCGAGGAGGGCTCGCGGCCCCGCCGGCTGGTGTGACCTACCTCGACCACAACGCCATCACCCCGGTCCGGCCGGAGGCGGCCCGTGCGGTGGCGGCCGCGCTCGAGGCCTTCGGCAACCCGTCGTCCGTCCACGCCGCCGGGCGGGCCGCCCGGGCGGTCCTCGAC
>JBAVCR010000111.1:0-6182 GCA_049586815.1 Anaeromyxobacteraceae bacterium | reverse complement strand
GAGCGGTCCGGCTCCGCATCCTGCGCGCCGACGTTCCGGTGGGCAGCTACCTGTCGGGCGGGCTCGACAGTTCGCTCGTCTCCGCGCTGGGACGGCGCGTGAAGGGCGACCGATTCCAGACCTTTTCCATCCGCTTCGACGACGTCGATTACGACGAGACCGAGTACCAGCGCGCCGTGGTGCGGGCCATCGGCAGCGACCACCACGAGGTCGTCGTGAGGCGCGCGGACATCGCGCGGGTCTTCCCGGACGTGGTGTTCCACGCCGAGCGGCCGCTCCTGCGCACCGCCCCCGCCCCGCTCTACCTCCTCTCGAAGCTCGTCCGCGACGTCGGGATCAAGGTGGTGCTCACCGGCGAGGGAGCCGACGAGGTGTTCGGCGGCTACGACCTGTTCCGCGAGGCGAAGGTGCGGCGCTTCTGGGGGGCGCAGCCCGGCTCGAAGCTCCGCCCCCGGCTCCTGGAGCGGCTCTACCCGTGGCTGTCGCGCTCGCCGGTGGCCCAGCGGGCGTTCTCCCAGGAGTTCTTCGGGCGGGGGCGAGAGTTGCCCGCCGCGCCGGGGTTCGGCCACCAGACCCGCTGGCAGTCGGGCGCCGCCCTGGCCCGGCTGCTCTCGCCCGGGCTCCGTCCGGCGGTCGAGGGAGCGCGGGTGGTGGAGGGATTGCTCGCGACCCTTCCCGCAACGTTCCCGGGCTGGACCCCGCTCGCGCAGGACCAGTATCTCGAGGTCCGTACCCTGCTTTCGGGATACCTGCTCGCCTCGCAAGGCGACAGGATGCTAATGGCCCATTCGGTCGAGGGCCGGTTCCCGTTCCTGGACCCGGACGTCGTCGAGCTGGCCAACTCCCTTCCGTCCCGGCTCAAGCTGCGGGTCCTGGACGAGAAGTGGGTGCTGAAGCGGGCGGCGGAGGGGCTCGTCCCTCCGGAGGTCCTGCGGCGAAAGAAGCAGCCCTACCGGGCGCCCGACGCGCTGTCCTTCGTCGGGCCGGGCACTCCGGAATGGGCGGTGGAAGTGGTGGAACGGGGGGCGGTGGCCCAGGCAGGCGTCTTCGACCCCGTTGCGGTGGATCGCCTGTGGCGAAAGTGTCAATCTGCAAGGGGCGCTGGGCACTTCTCCAACGCCGACAACATGTCGCTCGTGGCGGTGCTCTCGACCGGCCTCCTCCACGAGCAGTTCATCCGGCGGACGCCGCGGCGGGACGGGATTCCGGAGTGCCGGACCATCGTCGACCGGGCGGGTTTCCCGGGGTAGCCCCGGGGAACCGGGCGGCAGGATCGAGGCGGAAAAGATGACGAGCCAGCAGCGCGTGAAGCAGTTCATCGTCGACAACTTCTACGTCAGCGACGCGGCTGCGCTGCGCGACGACACCTCCCTCATCGAGGGCGGATACGTCGACTCCACCGGGATGCTCGAACTCATCGGCTTCCTGGAGAAGGCCTTCGCCATCCGCATCGCCGAGAACGAGACCGTGCCCGAGAACCTCGAGACCATCGGCCGCATCGTGGCCTTCCTCGACCGAAAGTCGCACCTCTCGATGCGCGCCTCGCTAGCGCCGTAGGTCCGCCGACCACCGGCTCGCGACCGTTGCGGAGTGGGGCGGACGGACCAGTTCCAGGTGGTTCGACGGGATGTCGCAGACAGACACGCGCTCGGCGAAGCGAGACCATCCCAGATCTGGCCCGACGGGAATCCGGGCGCCCGGGGGGCGGTCGAGGGCGCGGAACACGAGCAGGCGAGCGCGGATCCGTCCCAGCGTGCGCTCGTATCTCCGGCCGGCCGAACGCAGGTCCGGGCTCGTCACGTCGAGGTCGACGAGGTCGGTTCCGGACGGCTGTGCCGGATCGGCGACGCTCAGGGGGCGACCCCGGAACCTCCGCCAGGCGTGGAGCGCCTCGCGGGCGATCTCCTTGGCCCGCGATGGGAGGCGCGTCCGGTAACCTCCCGGCAGGCCGCCGTCGAAGATCGCCACCTGCGCCACCGTTTCGCCCGTTGCCTCGAACTGGCGCGCCACCTCGTACGCCACGACCCCACCGAAGCAGAAGCCGGCGAGGTGATAGGGGCCGTCAGGCTGGATCGCCCGGATCGCGTCCACGTAGGTCCGGGCGATGCCTTCGATGTCGATGGAGGTGCTGTCGCCGGGTCGATAGCGGGTGGGTACGTGAATCCCGACCACCGGCTGGACCCCGAGGAGGGCCTCCGCGACGTCCTGGTAGAGCTGGACGCCGAGCAGGCAGAAGACGGGGGGCACGCCGGCCGGCTTTCGCGAGAGCCACGCCACGATGGGCTCGTCGGGGTCGACGGCGCTCCCGATCTGACCCGCGATGGAGCGAATCGTCGGAGACTCGAAGAAGGCGCGGAGCGGAATCTCCAGGCCGAATTCCCGCTCGAGGAGTGACCGGGCCTGCACGGCGAGGAGGGACGTACCTCCCAGGGCGAAGAAGTCCTGGTCGATGCCCATCGAGTCGATGCGCAGCACGCTGGCCCATACGGTCGCGATGCGTGCCTCGGTGTCGTTGCGTGGACGCTCGATCGCGACGGGTGCGGCATTCTCGACTGCGACGTCGTCGGCGCGCGGCAGTGCCTTGCGATCCACCTTGCCGCTGGTCGTGAGGGGAAAGGCCTCCAGGCGAGCGTAGGCGGACGGGACCATGTACGGCGCCAGCGCCTCGCGGGCTCGCGCGTAGAGGTCCTCCCGGGTGGCCTCGCCGATCCAGTACGCCACGAGGCGCGGGTCGCTGGAGCCCTGGCGTTCCGCGACGACGACGACTTCGCGTACCCCGGGAACGGTTCGAAGCGTCGACTCGATCTCACCGAGCTCGATCCGGAACCCACGCACCTTGACCTGGTGGTCGGTCCGTCCGAGGCACTCGAACCGGCCGTCCTCGAGGAGGCGGCCGAGGTCTCCCGTCCTGTAGAAGCGTTCCCCCGGAGGTCCGTAGGGGTCGGGGAGGAACCGCTCCGCAGTGAGGTCGGGCCGGCCCCGGTATCCGCGTGCCACGCCGTCGCCCCCGATGAAGAGCTCGCCCACGACTCCGGGCGGAACGAGCCCCCCGGCGGGGTCCAGCGCGTAGACCCGGGTCCGGTCGATGGGGCGCCCGATGGAGATGCGTGCGCCGTCGGCGTTGATGCGTTCGATCGTCGACCAGACCGTGGTCTCGGTCGGGCCGTACAGGTTCCAAAGTTCCGAGCCGAGCGCCAGGAGGCGGTTGGCGAGGTCTCGGCTCAGCGGCTCCCCGCCACAGTACATCCGCAGGCCCCGCGTACCGCTCCACCCGGCGTCGACGAGCATCCTCCAGGTCGCCGGGGTCGCCTGCATGATGTTCACCCGTTCCCGGCCGAGAGCGGAGGCCAGAAGCCGGGGATCCATGGAGGTCTGCCGGTCGACCACGACGGCCGTCGCGCCGACCCAGAGCGGCCCGAAGAGTTCGAGCCCGGAGATGTCGAAGGTCGTCGTGGTGATGGCGAGGAAGCGATCGTCCTCGCGGAGCCCCGGCTCGAGTGCCATCGAGCGGAGGAAGTTCGCGAAGCCGCTTCGGAGCACCTCCACGCCTTTTGGGCGCCCCGTCGACCCGGACGTGAAGAGGATGTATGCGAGCTGTCCGGGAGCAACGGGCTCGTCCATCGGGGCGTCCGCGAACCCTGCCGTCCCCGCAGCCAAGTCGTCGAGCGGGAGGTGCTTCGTTCCAGGCGGGATTGCCCCGAGCAACGGCGAGTCCGAGGGGGCGATGAGGACCTCGGGGGCGGCATCCTCGAGGATGACGCGGACGCGCTCCACGGGGTGACCCGGGTCCACCGGCACGTAGGCGCCGCCCGCCTTCAACGTCGCGAGCAGCGCGCAGAGCTCCCGCGCGCCCCGGGGCACCGCGACTCCCACGCGCGATTCGCGCCCCACCCCCAGGACCCGCAGTCGCCGTGCCAGCCGGTTGGTGGTCGCCTCCAGGTCGGAGTAGGTGAGGCAACCGTCCCGGGCCTCGACCGCGACGTGCGCGGGCCTCCGGCACGCCTGCGCCTGGATCTGCTCGACGAGGTCGGGCGCGGCCTCCCCGGGCCACCGGCCGGCCGCCGCGCGAAGCACCATGTCCCGCTCCGTGGGGCTTGCGAGTGGAAGCTGGGAGACGGGACGATCCGGATCGGCGAGCACTCCTTGGAGCAGGGTGCCGAGATGGCTCGCGAGGCGCTGCATCGTCGAGGGCAGGAACAACTGGCGATCGTAGTCCAGGTGAACGGCCATCGCGTCGCCAGTCCGTTCCACGTCCACCATCAGATCGAACGGCGCGACGCCCGGGTCGATGTCGACGGTGGTGGCGTCGAGCCCGGGCCCGAAATCGTAGCGGGCCTCGCGGCGAGGCTTGAAGTTGTAGGCGACGTGGAAGGCCGGGGACTGGTCGATCTGCCGGGCCGGGCGCACGGCGCGCACCTGCTCGTCGAGCGGGAGATCCTGGTGGGCCAGGGCGCCGCGGACGGCGCCGTGGGTCCTTGCCAGCAGCGCACGGAACCCGTCTCCGGGTCCGACGTCGACACGCACCGCGAGCTCGTTCACGAAGAGGCCGACGAGCGGCGCCGTTCCCTCGTGATTGCGTCCGGCGACGACGAGGCCCAGGACGATCGAGTCGCTCTCGGTGTGGCGGTGGAGGACCGCCTGCACGGCGGCGAGAAGCACCGTGGCGAGCGTCGTCCCGGAGGATTTAGCCAGTTCCTGGAGCCGCGAGGCCAGGTCCGGGGGCACGCGCAGGGTCTCCCGGCTGGCCTCGAAGCCGGGGCTGGGGGGCCGGGGCCGGTCGAGGGGGAATTCGAAGGGCAGGGGATCGTTTCCGAGGTGCTGCTTCCAGTAGGCGCGCTCCACGTCGAGTCGCGCCGCGTACTCCGCCGACCCTTGCCAGACGGCGAAGTCGAGGAAGTCGAACCGGAGCGGTCCCGGGGTCGGGCCCGACGCGGACCCTTCCCGGTGCCGCCGGTACAGGGCAGCGAGGTCTCGCACCAGGACGTTTCGCGACCACGCGTCGAACACGATGTGGTGGATGGTGAGGAGGAGCACGTGGCGGTCCGCTGCGAGCCGGACAAGCACGGCCCGGACCATTGGATCCGTCTCGAGGTCGAGCGGAGCGCGGAGTTCCTCGCGGGCGACACGCTGGATCTCCCGTTCCCCCTCCGGCAGGGCCGTGAGGTCGAGCAGCGGGACGGGAACGGAGCGAGCCGGACGGATGACCTGCACGGGCACGCCATCACGCGACTCGAAGGCGGCCTGGAGACACGGGTGGCGCGCCAGGACGCCGTCGAGTGCGCTCTGGAGCGCGTCCTGCCGCAGGGCTCCGCGCAAGGAAATCCCCGTGACGGTGCGATAGGCGGGAAGACCCGGATAGCGCTGCTCCAGGAACCAGAGGCGCGACTGGCTGGCCGAGAGAGGGTACTCGTTGCGACGCGGTGAAGGTCCGACGCCCGCCGGGCGCCCCGGGTCGGGGGCAGCCTGCGCCCGCGCAAGCGCCCCTGCGAAAGCATCGAGGACCGGTGCGTGGAACAGGTCCTGGATCCCGAGGGCGACGCCGAATTCGGCGCGTACCCGGGACAGCATGTCCATCACCTTGACCGAGGTGCCGCCCAGTTCGAAGAAATCGTCCCCGCCACCGACGGACTCTTGCTCCAGCACTTCCGCCCAGATCCGCGCCAGCCGGGGCAGGAGGTCCGGGGGCATGGGATTCGCTCGCGCCGCCGCGGACGCATCGGCGGCGGTCTTCGGTTCGCACTGGGGGTCGTCGCGCCTTGAGCCCATGGGTCTCTCGAGCCGATCCCCGTTCAGCGGGCGAGCAGCTGTTGGTAGTCCGGCTTGCCGTTCGCCCCGAGCGGGAGCGCGGCAACGTGCCGGAACGTGAAGGACTCCGGCGTGGCGCGCAGTTCCGCGGCGAGTTGGCGCGCCAGCGTCGAGAACAGTTCCGGGTCCCCATACTCACAGTAAATGACGAGCCCGTCGCTCCCGGCGACGACCGCGGTGGGTCCCCGGGGCCTGAGGCGCGCCTCCACCTCGTCGAGATTGACCCGCATTCCCATGACCTTCCCGATGCGCTTGTTCCGCCCCGTGACGTGGAGGAACCCGTCTGCATCCATGTAGCCGAGATCGCCCGTCGCCAGGACGCCCCGAAGCTCGTCGTCACGCGCCAGGTCGGACCGGGACTCCGCGTATCCCATCAT
>JBAVCR010000110.1:0-1790 GCA_049586815.1 Anaeromyxobacteraceae bacterium | reverse complement strand
CCCGCAAAGCGACGGGCGCCGGCGGGCTCGGATCCGCCGGCGCCCCTCGAACCGCGATGGTGCTACCGCCCCACTACGGTGGCCACCGCCGCGGAAGTCGCCGTCGCGCCGTACGCATGGGGCGCCGTGCCGGCACCCGGACCCGGATCGGCCGAGTAGCCGAGCACGCCCATCTCGGAGAGGTCGAGACCGTTGTACTCGTCCTCGGCGTCCACCCGGTTGCCCACGGCCTTCCCGATGATCCAGAAGGCGATCGCCGCCACCGGGACCACCCAGGCGATGTTGGCGACGATCCCGATGAGGGAGGCCAGGAACTGGCCCTTGTCACCGTAGAGCAGGCCGGTCACGCCGTAGGGGACGCCGTTCAGGCCCTGCCCGTAGACGCCGTTCGCGAAGATGCCGGTGGCGAGGATGCCGAAGGCCCCGTTCACGCCATGGACGGCGATGGCGCCGACCGGGTCGTCGATCTTGAGCTTGGCGTCGATGTAGGTCGCGGCCAGGATGACGAGGACGCCGGCGATGGCGCCGATCAGCATGGCGGCCCAGGAGGAGACGAAGGCGCACGGCGCCGTGATGGCGACGAGCCCGGCGAGCATCCCGTTGGCGAGCCAGGACGGGTCGGTCTTGCCGTACTTCATCTTGACGTAGAGGAAGGCGGAGAACGCACCGGTGGCGCTCGCCAGCATGGTGTTCGTGGCCACGACCGCGAGGCGAGAATCCATCCCGGAGAGCGTGGAGCCCGCGTTGAAGCCGAACCAGCCGAAGGCGAGGATGAAGGTGCCCACCATGACCTGCGGGATGCTCTGCGGGGCGATGGGGTTCACGCGACCGTCGGCGCCGTACTTGCCCAGCCGCGGCCCGATCATCTTGGCGAGCACGAGGGCCATCACGCCGCCCGTCATGTGCACGACGGAGCTGCCGGCGAAGTCGACGTGCCCGTGGCCGAGGCCGAAGTTCGTGCCCAGGGTGGAGAGCCAGCCGCCGCCCCACGTCCAGTTGGCGTAGATCGGGTAGATGAGGGTGGAGATCACGAAGCTGAAGAGCACGAAGCTGGAGATCTTCCAGCGCTCGGCGGCCGCGCCGGTGGGGATGGTGCAGGTGGTGTCCATGAACACCATCTGGAAGAGGAAGGTCGTGGCGACGGCCGGCGTGAACATGGCGAGCGGGAGCCCGAAGCCGCTCATGCCGAAGAGGCCGAAGTCCTTCCCGAACAGGCTGACGGTGAACTCCTTCGTGAGCGTGGTCTCCCCGAACGCGGAGCCGACGCCGCCCATCTGCAGCCCGAAGCCGATGAAGTAGAAGCCGATGATGCCGATGGCGTAGACGAGGAAGTTCATGCCCATGGTGTGGGCGGCGTTCTTCGCGCGCGTGAGGCCCGTCTCCACCAGCGCGAAGCCGGCCTGCATGAACATGACGAGGAAGCCCGCCACCATCGTCCAGACGATGTTGAGGGCGGTCTGCGTGTCGGCGAGGTTCTTCGCGAGCTCGGCCAACGTGGGTTCCGCTGCCATCGTGATCTCCCTGGGTTCGAGTTGTCTGTTTCGCCTGCGCACCGAGCACGCGCCCGACCGCCCGACGGGGTGTCCGTTTGCACCCGGCGTGCCGGTGCGCGGATCGACCGGGACCGGCGCACGCACGGGGAGGTCTGCCCGAAGCCCGGGCAGGGGACCGCCGGGACGTGAACGGATCCCGGGCAGCCCGGGCGCTCCCCGGGCCGGCGGGTGCGGCGAGGCGAGGCAGCGACCTGCTCAGGCCTCGAGCAGGTCGAGCAGGTCGGCGCGGACCGCCTC
>JBAVCR010000109.1:0-1529 GCA_049586815.1 Anaeromyxobacteraceae bacterium | reverse complement strand
CTTCTATTCCGAAGGCGCTCCCGAGCAGGAACTGCTCTCCGCGGCCGACACCGCCGCCCTCCGCACCGCTCTCCGCGGCTCCGATCTGGCCGCCAAGCTGTCTTAGGCCGCCATGGTTCCCGCACTGCGGATCCGCCTCCGGCCCACTTCGCCCTGGCGCGTTGGCCCCGACTCCGGCGCTCGCGACCAGGCCGACCCCGTGTTCCACAGCGACGCCCTCTACTCGGCCGTCTGCTCGGCCTTCGCCCGGCTCGACGGCCTCGAGGAATGGCTCGCCGCCACCGCGGCTCTGGATAGCCCGCCCGCGGTCTACTTCACCTCCGCCTTCCCATTCCTCGACGAGACCCTCTTCGCGCCGCCGCCGATGACCCTTTGGCCCCCGGCCTCCGCCTCCTCCAAAGTGCGTTGGCGATCCGCTTCGTTCCTCCCGGTCAACCTGCTTCCCTCGCTCCTTGCGGGCGAAGCTCTCTCGGAGGATAAGTGGGTCGTCGACCCCGGCAGCGGCTGCCTGCTCGCTCTCGACCGCCGCGGCGAAGCCGTCGGCCCCTTCCGCCTACTGGCCCGCCAGCAGGCCGCCGTCGACCGGCTTAGCGGCACCGCGGTCCTCCCGCGCCGCGTCGTTTGTCAGGAGTTCGCCCCGGGCGCCGGTCTCTGGTTCGCAGCCCTCTTCCGCGACGAGGAGGCCCGCTCGCTTTGGTCGCCTCGCCTGCAGTCCGCCTTTCGCTGGCTGGCCGACTCCGGCTTCGGAGGCTTACGCTCCGCCGGGTTTGGCCGCTCCGCCGAACCGGAGTTCACCCCCACCACCTGGCCGTACCCCCTGCTCGGACAGCTCGAAGCCCCCGCCGTGTCCCATTCCTGGTGGCTGCTTTCCCTGTTCGCCCCCGCCGCCGGCGAATCGATCGATTGGCACGCCGGAGCCTACTCTACCCTCTCCCGCTCCGGTCGCGTCGAAAGCCCCGCCGCCTGGGGCCTCGAGAAGAAATCGCTCCTCATGCTGCGCGAGGGCTCCGTCGTCCATTCCTCCTCGGCGCCCGCCGGTGCTGCCTTCAACGTCGCACCTGCCGGCTGCGAGCACCCTGTCTGGCGGGCAGCCTTCGCCGCCGCCATTCCGCTCCCCTCCCGGGAGGCCGTATGAAAACCTACCGCCTCACTTGCCTTACCCCCACCCTCGTCGGCGACGGCCAGAAACTCGCCCCCGTTGATTACATGGTCTGGCGCGACCAGCTCAATGTCCTCGACCAGAACCGCATCTTCCGCCTTCTGGCCCGGGGACCCCGCCTCGATAACTACCTCGCGCAGATCCGCCGCGCCGAGAGACTCGATTTCGCCACCTGGGGAGGCTTCGCTCAGAACTTCGCCGGCCGGCGCATCGCCTTCGAGGATCCGTCCCTCATGGCCATCTGGGAGCGCGCTCGCGGCGAGCACCTTTTCATCCCGACCTTCTCCTCGTCCAGTTCCGGCTTCTTCCTGCCCGGCTCCGCCCTCAAGGGCGCGCTCCGCACGGGGATCGTCATCGACCGGAGCCACGA
>JBAVCR010000108.1:0-1884 GCA_049586815.1 Anaeromyxobacteraceae bacterium | reverse complement strand
GTGTCGAACCGCCGGGCCTTCATCTCGGCGGGCATCTCCTCCCAGTGCTTCATGAGCGCGGACAGGTACTCCCGCTCGAGGTCGTGCTTGCGGTACTTCGCGCGAAGGTAGGGGTTCCAGATCGCCTCATGGAAGGGTCCCTTTTCCCCGCCGTCGAGGAGGTGGATCCGTGTCTCGGGGGAGAGCAGGACCGAGTCCCCCCACTGGAGAAAGAGGGACGCCCGGCGCGCCGCGGTCCCACGGGCATCATCCCGCGGCGCCTTCTTCTGCGGGGGCAGCTTCGCCGCTCGCTCCTCGAGCTCGGCGATGATGAAGTCTCGATCGACCTTCCGCCCCTCGAGGTCGAGCTCCGTCGCGTTCCGAGCCGACGCCTTGATCTGCGCCACCGCGTCGGCGACGTTCTCCGCCTCGCCCGGCGTGAGCGACCGCCAGGACCGGCGCCGCGCCACGACGTCGCGGAGCTGGTCCACGTCGAAGGCGGGCGGGCTGGCATCCCGCTCGAGCTTCGCCACCAGGGCATCGACCCCGGGCCGGCCCGCGTTCCGGGGGTCCCACCGACGAACGCCGATCGCCTCGAGGATGGCCTCATGCGCGTCCCGCAGGATCGGGTCCGCCTTGCCGAGGCGGGCCACCGTGCCGTCACTCGCCCCGCGCTCGATCTTGCCGAGCTCCACGTCCATCCGCGCTCGGAGCGCCACGGCTTCCCGATAGAGGACCTGGTTGAGGAGCTGCGTCTCCTTCTCGAGGAGCGCCTTGTGGATCTTGCCGGCGGTCGCGAAGTCGATGGCGCGGCGAGCCGCGGCGCGCTCCGCCTGGAGGTAGTAGGCCGGGGAGATCTCCGCGATCGGCTTCTCCCGGAGGATGCGCTCGACGGTGGCGGTGATGGCCGGGAGCTCCGGGACCCGAGCCGCCGGCCGCGCCGACGGGTCGAGCTGGCGCCGGAGTGAGTGGATCTCGAGGAGCACCTTGGCGGCGGCGGCCTCGCTGTGCACCGCCTCGAGCGCGGCCGTGGCGAGGTCGTGGGGGCTGTCGAGGAGGGCAGGCCCGTACGTCTCATCGAGGCGCCGCTGCACCTCCTCCGGGACAAAGGCCCCCCGGGGCTGCACGGTCCGCAGAGCGTCGACGAGCTCCACCCCCGACCGGAAGCCGAGCAGGGTGGCGACGTCCTCGAGCGGCGCCGACTCGCCGCGCTTCCCCCCGAAGATGCCCCGGGGGAGCTTCTCGACGGCCTCCTGTCCGAACCGGTCGACGAGCTCCGCCCGGTCGAGCTTCAAGGGCCGGCCCTGCTCGTCCCGGAGGAGCGCCGCCGCGGCCTGGACGTCGGGCGCACCGCGTACCTCCCCCTTTTGCAGGAAGAGGAGGGCACGCTGCGCGGGGTCCGCGTCGAGCTCCGCCCGGACCTCGGCCTCGATCCGGGCCTTCTCGCTGCGGAACCATGCCGCGTTCTCTCGCCGACCCCCCTCCGTGACCCGGCGGACAAGCTCCTGCTCGGCCGCTCCCCGGGCAGTGGCCGACGCCGTGTGGTACGCGCCGCGCTCCTCCAGGGTCATGCGGCCGACGATGGCGTCGGGGGAAGCGCCCTCGGCGTCCGCCACGGCCGTCTTGAGGGGTTCCGGCCGGGCGCCAGACGCAGCAGGATCCCCGGAGAAGCTCGCAAGCTCCGCGGTCCGGGCCGCGAGCCGTTCCTGCTCCGCTCGTGCCTCCCTGGGGCTCAGGCCGTCGGCGGAGGCTTTGGCGTCGTCGAGGAGCCTGGACAGGGCCGGCGCCTGGGCGAGGAACTTCTCGGCCGGGATCGCCACGTCCCCGCCCGTGAGGTCCGCTTCCCGGTAGCCGCGCCCCCCGTCCCCCAGGACCCGGGCGGCGAACGCCCCGGGCTCCATGCCC
>JBAVCR010000107.1:0-15336 GCA_049586815.1 Anaeromyxobacteraceae bacterium | reverse complement strand
GCGCCGGGTCACCCACGAGCGCGCGGGCCACGGCGGCCCGCTGCTGCTCCCCGCCCGAGAGGCTGAGCGGGAAGCGCCCGGCGCGGTGCTCGAGGCCGACGCCGCGGAGCGCGAGCGAGACCCGCCGCTCCACCTCGCGCGGGCGCATCCCGCGCACCTCGAGGGGGAAGGCCACGTTCTCCGCCAGCGTGCGGTGCTCGAGCAGCTTGAAGTCCTGGAACACGACGCCGATGCTGCGCCGCACGTAGGGCACGGACGAGGGACGGATGCGGGCCACGTTGCGGCCGAAGACCAGGATCTGCCCGGAGGAGGGGGGCTCGGCGCAGAAGACGAGGCGGAGCAGGGTCGACTTCCCCGCCCCCGACGGGCCGGTCAGGAAGACGAACTCCCCCTTGCCGATCTCCAGGCTCACGTCGGACAGCGCCGGCGCCTCGCTGCCGTACTGCTTCCGGACGTGGAAGAGCTGGATCATCGTCCCTCCGGGGCCCTCACCGCCGGCGGCCGCCGGTGTCGTCCCCGGCGAGGTAGGCGAGGATCACCTCGTCGAGCGAGCGCTCCGAGATGAGGTCGTCGCCGAAGAGCGTGTTCCGCGGGTCGGCGGGGGTCTCCCGCGCGGGCGGCTCGGGAGCCGGGGCCGGGCGGGCGGCGGGGGGCGGGGGCGGAAAGTCGCGCACGGGGACCGACGGCAGCGCCGTGTGGTCGTACACCCCGTGCACCAGGTTCCGGAGCACCTCCTTGTGCTGCTCCTCCATGAGGGCGCGGACCACCTCGGCCAGGTTCTCCGCCCCGGCGATGTCGGCGTAGCTGGTGCGCTTGCTCGCGACGATGTTGCCGCCGATGAAGAGGTGGGTCACCACCTGGGCGCGGTCGGCCCCGGAGTCCTCGGTCTGGGCGTGGTAGGTCTGGCCGCGGTACTTGATGTTGTGGTTGAAGCCGACCACCATCTTCTTCGGCCCCGGCGGCATGTCGGGAATGTATCAGACGTCGACGTGCCGCGCCGACTCCACCGGGCGTCCCAGGAATCGCGGCGCCACGCGGAGGAAGCGGTCCGGCGTGTCGGTGACCAGGAAGGCGTGGGAGGCCGGTCCCCCGGACACGGCGCCCGGGAAGCGCTCCCGCACCTCGGCGGCGATGGCGGCCGCGCTGTCGACGAGCACGACGCCGGGAAGCTCGGCGGCGATGGCGCCGGCGAGCAGCGGGTAGTGGGTGCAGCCGAGCACCACCGCGTCGACGCCCGCCTCCCGGACCGGAGCCAGGTAGCGGCGCGCGACCAGGCGGACCACCTCGTCCTCCGGGTCGGTCCAGCCCTCCTCGGCGAGCGGCACGAAGAGGGGACAGGCCCGGGCGGTGACCTCCACCGCCGGGAGGATCGCGGCGAGCGCCCTCTGGTAGGCGCCGCTCGCCACCGTGCTCTGGGTGCCGAGCACGCCCACGCGGCCCGTGCGGGTGGCCCGGACGACGGCGCGTGCGCCCGGCTCGACCACGCCGAGCACCGGGACGTCGAAGGCCTCGCGCATGGCCGGCAGCGCGACCGCGGAGGCGGTGTTGCAGGCCACGACGATCATCTCCACGTCGTGGGCGAGCAGCACCCGCGCGTTGCGGATCGAGTACTGGGTCACCACCTCGGCCGACTTGGTCCCGTAGGGAACGCGCGCCGTGTCGCCGAGGTAGACGGTCTCGAGGCCGGGCAGCGCGTCGAGGATGGCGCGCTGGACGGTGAGCCCGCCCACGCCGGAGTCGAAGATGCCGATGCGGGGCAAGGGCGGAATCTACCTCGAGGCGCGGAGGGCGGGAGGGGCCGGGGTGCAGATCCCCAGCGGGATGCGCTGCGAGAAGAGGTTGTTCTGGAAGTGGCCGAAGCCGAAGTCGCAGATCGACCAGGGGATGTCGGGCGGCGAGAAGGTGTTGTCGAGGGTGTCGATCCAGACGAAGAGGTCGTCGCGGTCCACGAGCCCGTACTGGATGCTCGGCATGAAGGACGGGCCGCAGTTGATGGTGTTCCGCCAGACGAGCGTGCCGAAGCCGTCCTCCACCCAGCCCTGGAACTGGTCGACGCGGGCGAGCCCGCAGGTGGGGTAGCCGGCGGGGCCGCTCGTCGCGTCGGCGAGGATCAGGTCGATGGTGAGGTTGCTCGGGATGCCGGCCGCGATGGCGGTGCCGAAGTTGAAGGCGCCGGGCACGGCGTTCACGGTGACCTGGCCGCTGAAGAGCGGGTTCACGACTCCGTTGCGCCAGCCGGTGACCACGTAGGTGGCCGTGCCCTGGAAGCCGAGGATGGTCGCGCCCTGGACCGACTGGTTGATGCAGGAGACGGATCCCGAGAACGGGTTGCCGGCGGTGTCGGTGACGGTGACGAAGTCGACCCCGGACTCGGGACAGGCGCGGCTGCCGGTGCCCGGCGGCCAGTTGACGAGGGTGTCGTAGGGGACGAACCCGACCACGCCGTCGATGAGCGTGTTCCGGTCGAACTCCCAGTAGATGGTCACGTCCACGAGCGGCGTGGGGGCCGGACCGCAGGCGCTGGCGAGCAGGGCGGCTACGGCGAAGGCGGCGGTGCGGTTCATGAGTGTCCTCCCGGACGTGGGACGGCGACCACAGGCCATTCTATTCAGACCGGCGCGGAAGGCACGGGAACGGCCGGCAGACGCGTCGCATTTCCCAGGGGATTTCCTTGCGGTCCGCGGGGTTGCTCCTCCGTGACGCCCCCCCGGACTCGTGCTAGGTACGAGGCACTTCCCCACCCAGCCCGGAGCCCCGCCTGACCCCCCTGCACGCCGCCCAGCTCCTCGACCTCGTCCCCGCCGCCGGCCGTGGCGGCGAGATCGACTACGTCGAGATCGTCATGAACTCGGGGCTCGTGGTGGGGGGCGTCCTCGCCCTCCTCCTCGTCGCCTCGGTCACCTCCTGGGCCATCATCCTCAAGAAGTGGATGGCGCTCCGGAAGGCCCAGGCCGAGTCGGCGAAGTTCCTGGAGGTCTTCTGGCAGTCGAAGCGGCTCGACGCCATCTACCAGGCGGCCGAGCAGCTTCCCGCGAGCCCCATCGCCGCCGTCTTCCGGGCCGGGTACGTCGAGCTCTCCAAGGTGACGGCGAAGCAGAAGGGGCCGGAGGGTGCCATGGCCGAGCAGCTCGGCGGCATCGAGAACGTCGAGCGCGCGCTCAAGCGGGCCGCCGTCTCCGAGGTGACCCAGCTCGAGTCGATGGTCCCCTTCCTCGGCACCACCGCCAGCGCCGCCCCGTTCGTCGGCCTCTTCGGCACGGTCTGGGGGATCATGCGCGCCTTCCACGACATCTACCAGGCCGGCAACGCCAACCTGGCCACCGTCGCGAAGCCCATCTCGGAGGCCCTCATCGCCACCGCCGTCGGCCTCTTCGCCGCCATCCCGGCCGTGGTCTTCTACAACCTCTTCGTCTCCCGGATCCGCGTGCTCGACTCCGAGATGACCAACTTCTCGAACGACTTCCTGAACATCGTGAAGCGCCACTTCTTCAGCTAGAGGGACCGCGTGGCCATCGGGACGAGCGGCTCCGGCCGCCAGACGCTCACGGAGATCAACGTCACGCCGCTCGTCGACGTGATGCTCGTCCTCCTCATCATCTTCATGGTGACGGCCCCGCTCATCCAGCAGGGGGTCGAGGTGGCGCTGCCCCAGGTCAAGGCGCAGCCGGTGAAGGCGGAGGAGCAGAAGCTCGTCCTCTCCATCAAGGCCGACAGGAGCCTCTGGCTCGGCACCGACGACAAGCCGGCACGGCTCACCCTCCCCGAGCTGGAGGAGAAGCTGCGCGCCAACGCCCGGGTGGCGAGGGACCGGGAGCTCTACCTCATGGCCGACCGCTCGCTCCCCTACGGCTTCGTGGTGGAGGTCATGGCGGCGCTGCAGAAGGCGGGCGTGACCAACCTGGGAATGATCACCGACCCGGTGCCGGACCTGACGGAGGAGCGCCGGTAGTGTCGGGAGCCGAGGCGCTCTCGCGCGGTCCGGACCGGCTCTGGCCGCTCGTCCTCGTGTCGGTCGTGCTGCACGCCGTGGTGCTGGGCGCCGCGTTCTTCGTCCGTCCTCCCGCCATCGTCAACCTGGAGCAGAAGCCCATCGTGGCGAAGCTCGTCCGGCTCGGGGAGAAGCGGCCGGAGCAGTGGCTCCCGCGCCGCGACGTCCCGCCGCCGGAGGCCGCGCCCCGCGCTCCCGACGCGGTCCCGGTCCCGGTGAAGTCGCCCGCGCCTCCCGCGCCGGCGGAGCGCACGGTGGCGCTCCCGGCCCCGAAGCTCGCGCCGAAGACCCCTCCCCCGCCGCGCCCCGCCTCGGCCACCACCGGAGGCAAGGGGAACGACGCCCTCTCCCGCGCCCTCGACAAGGTGCGCAAGGACGACAAGCTCGCCTCCCGGGAGCGCTGGGGCGATCCGTCCGGCATCCCCGACGGCGACGCCACCGAGGGCACCGAGGGGGACCGCTACCTCGGCCTCGTCACCCAGGCGCTGCAGTCCTCCTACCGGCTGCCCGCGACCATCTCGGAGCAGGAGCGGCTCCACCTCGCCGCGGTCGTGGTCATCACCATCGAGCCCGACGGCAAGGTCTCGTCCTTCCGCTTCGAGAAGCGCAGCGGCAACGCCGCCTTCGACCAGGCGCTGGAGCGCGCCGTGCGCGAGTCCCGCCTCCCCCCTCCCCCGCCCGAGTACCGGCAGCGCTACCGCACCGTCGGACTCGGCGTGAACTTCAAGGTGTGAAGAACCGATGAAGAAGCCCTCGATCGCCCTCGCCCTCGCGCTGCTCCTGCCCCTCCCGGCGCTGGCCCAGCGCCAGTACATCGACGTGGGCTCCCCGGACTTCCGCCCGCTCGCCCTCGCGGTGGTCCCCTTCCAGTCGGGGCCCGGCGCCGCCGCCGACGCGGTCGACGTGCAGCAGACCTTCCGCGACGACCTGGCCCTCACCGGGATCTTCGACCTGCTCGACCCGCGCTCCTTCCTCGCCGACGCCTCCGAGGGCACGCAGGCCTCGTCCATCAAGTGGAACCGCTGGGGCGACGTGGGCGCGGAGGGGCTCGTCAAGGCCGCGGTGAAGCGGGAGGGAGCGCTCGTCACCGGCGAGCTGCACCTCTACGAGGTGCGGGCCGGCCGCGAGGTCCTCTACCGGGTGTACCGGGAGAAGAGCGCCCGGGCGCTCGCCCACCGGTTCGCCGACGACGTCCTCCAGTACTACACGCGCGAGCCGGGCGTCTTCCGCACCCGCATCGCCGCCATCCGAAAGGGAAAGGGCACCTGGGACCTGGTGCTCCTCGACGCCGACGGCAAGGGAATGGAGACGCTCCGTCGCGAGACCACCATCACCATGCTCCCATCCTGGCGTCCCGACGGCGGCGAGATCCTGGTGACGAGCTACCGCTCCGGCAAGCCGGAGATCTGGGGAATCAAGGTCCCGGACGGGACGCCGCGCCTCGTTTCGGCGCTCGGCGACCTGTCGAGCGGCGGCGTCTACTCCCCGGACGGGCGGAGCATCGCCTTCACGGCGTCGGTCGACGGCAACTCCGACGTCTACGTGGCCGGCGCCGACGGCGGAAACGTCCGGCGCCTCACCACCGACCCGGGGACCGACACCTCCCCGACCTGGTCCCCGGACGGCCGCCGCATCGCCTTCGTCTCCACCCGCTCCGGCAACCCGCACATCTACGTGATGAACGCGGACGGCTCGGACCAGCGCCGCCTCACCTTCAAGGGCAACTACAACCAGACCCCGCGCTGGAGCCCGCGGGGCGACCAGATCGCCTTCACCGCGCGCGACGAGCGGCGGGTCTTCGACGTCTTCCTCGTCTCCCCCGAGTCCGGCAAGATCACGCGGGTCACCCAGGATCAGGGGCTCACCAACGAGGAGCCCTCCTGGGCGCCGAACGGGCGGCTCCTCGTCTTCGTGACCGACCGGGGCGGACGCCAGCAGCTCGTGGTCTCGAATCCCGCCGGCGACCGCCAGAAGGTGGTCACCTCCGACCCCGCCGGCGTGGTGATGCCGTCCTGGGGACCCCTTCCCCCGTGAGCGCCTCGTCGCCGGAGCGGGTGGCCGTCATCGACGTGGGGACGAACACGGTCCTCCTCACGGTGGCGGAGCGGAGCGGGTCCTCCTTCCGCGCCCTGGTGGAGCGGGCCGAGATCACGCGGCTCGGCCGCGGCGTCGACAGGACCGGCCTCCTCGATCCGGCCGCCATCGCCGACACCGTGGCGGTGCTCGCGCGCTTCGCCGGGGAGGCTCGCGCGCTCGGCGCCTCCCGCATCGCGGCCGTCGCCACCAGTGCAGCCCGCGACGCCCGGAACGGCGCCGACTTCTTCGCGGCCTCGCGCGCCGCGGCCGGGCTCGTCCCCGAGATCATCGCCGGGGGCGAGGAGGCGCGCCTCGTGCACCTCTCGGCCTGGGGCGACTTCGGCGCGTCGGGCCGCCGGCTCGCCGTGCTCGACGTGGGGGGGGGCTCCTCGGAGGTGACCTGGGGCCCCGGGCCGGTCCCCGAGGGGCGCCGCAGCTTCCAGATGGGCGCGGTGCGGCTCACCGAGCGCGTGGCGCCGTCCGATCCCCCCACCCCGGCCGACCTCCACCGCATGGAGGATTCGGCGCGCGAGGCGCTCTCGGAGGTGTCGGCCATCCGGACCTCCGGGGCCCTCGACGGGGCCCGGCTCGTGGCCGTGGCGGGCACGGTGACGACGCTCGCCGCGGTGGCCCAGGAGCTTCCCACCTACGACGCGCTGCGGGTCCACGGCTCGACGCTCTCGCGGGCCGATCTGGCGGCGCTGCTCCGTCGGCTCGCCGCCCTGCCCGTCGCCGGTCGGGCGCGCCTTCCCGGGATGGAGCCCAAGCGGGCCGACGTCATCGTGGCCGGCGCGGTGCTCGTCGCCGCCGCCATGGACCTGGGCGGCTTCCAGGACCTGACCGTCTCCGACCGGGGCGTCCGCTGGGGGCTCCTCCACGACCGCTTCGGCGCCGGAGGCGGCGGTGCGTGAAGGCTGGGCGGTGGTGTGCGACTTCGACGGGACGGCGCTCACCGAGGACCTGGGCGACCAGGTCTCCCGGCACTTCGCCGGGCACGAGGCGTGGCGGCGCGCCGAGGACGACTACCGCGACGGCGCCTTCCCGTTCGGCGAGCTCCTGCGGCGCATCTTCGCGCCGATCACGGCGGGCCCCGCGGAGATCGCCCGCTTCGCCCGGGAGCGGGCGGTGCTGCGCCCCGGGTTCGAGGCCTTCGTGGCCGCCTGCGCCGACGCCGGCCGGCCCTTCCTCGTCTGCTCCGCCGGCCTCGACGTCTACATCGAGCCGGTCCTGGAGCGGCTGCCTCCGCGACTGCGCGCCCACGTCGACCTGCGCTCGAACCGGGCCCTCTGCTCGCCCGCCGGGATGACGCTCGAGTTCCACCGCCCGGCCCGCGAGGACGGCTGCGGTCGCTGCGGCTTCTGCAAGGGCAGCGTGGTGCGGGAGCTCCAGGCGGCCGGGCACCGCGTGGTGGTCTGCGGCGACGGCACGGCCGACCGTTGCGCGGCCGACGCCGCCGACTTCGTCTTCGCCACCCGCTCGCTCGTCGCGCACTGCGCCTCGGGAGGCCTGCCCCACCGGGCGTTCCAGGACTTCCACGAGGTGATGGCGCACTTCCCGCGCTGACCCGCCCGCGGGGCGCCGGCCGGTCAGAAGAAGCCGACCGAGAAGTGGGGCGCGAAGACCGTCTCGTTGATCCGGTACTCGGGGTTCAGGTTGAAGCCGAGGTCGAAGGCGGCCGGGCCGACGGGCGTGATGATCCGCAGGCCGAAGCCGAGGTTGGTGCGGATCATCCGGAGGTCGGTGAGGACCTGGTCGTACCAGAGGTTGCCCAGGTCGGCGAAGAAGCCGAGCTCGGTGGCCCGGGACATCGGCACGCGCAGCTCGGCGCGGAAGAGCACCGACGACTGGCCTCCCTGGCTGGGGAGCATGATCCCCCGCGCCACGAGCTGCTGCAGCTGGGGCGAGCATCCCAGCCCGGAGAGCACGCTGGCGCAGCGCTCGGTCTGGGCCGCCACCACGCCGCGCTGGTCCTGCGGGATCATCTCGTTCTCGCCGTAGCCGCGCATGCTGGTGCCGCCACCCAGGTAGAAGCGCTTGGGGGCGATGGTGACCGACTGGGCGTCGAGCGCGTAGATCCGCCCGGCCTGCGCGGAGACGGCGAGGACGAGGTCCCAGATCGGCACGTAGCCGGTGAGCGTGCCCTGCAGGCGGATGAGGTTCACGTGGGTGTCGCTGCGGAAGACCGTGGTGGGCGTGCCGATGGACTGCGAGAAGTCGGCCTGCACCTCGGCGTAGAGCCCGAAGGTGGGGCGTGCCGCGTTGTCGCGCAGGTCGAAGACGAGCCGCGGCTGCAGCGAGAAGAGCCAGGTGAGCCCGACCGGGAAGACCTGCCGGGCCTCCTGGGGGTTCGTGGCGTCGATGATGGTGTAGGCGGTGCGGCTCGTGACGTCGTCGACCTCGAGCTGGGCCGCGAGCGAGGCCGAGAAGCGCCCCAGCCGGACCAGGTCGGCGCCCAGGATGAAGGCGCCGCGCATGAGCTGGTAGGACGACTGGATCTTGTGCTGGCCCACCAGGTCGGCGCGCAGGGAGACGGCCGGGAGGCCGAAGGCCCGGGGCTGGCGGAGCCCGATCTCGCCCAGCCACTCGAGCCGCTCCGCCGGCGGGATGACCACCAGGTCCGGACGGAAGATCTCGAGCGGGTAGTTGGCCCGGGCCCGGGCGGAGAACTCGAGCGCGTTGCCGAACAGGTTCCGCAGCGTGTACTCGCCGCCGGCGCGGGGCCCCTCGGCGATGGAGAGGCCGACCGTGCCCACCACGCTCTGCCAGGGGCCCTCCACGACCGTCACCACCACCGTCTTCGACTCCTGGGGGAGGTCCGGATCGGCGAGGTGGACCACGGCCGAGCGGAACACGCCCAGGCGGAGCAGGTCGGTCTGGGCGGTGGCCGCCGCCTCCGGGTCGAAGACCTCGCCCGCCTTCATCCCCACCACGCGCTCGATGAGGGCGGTCCGGGTCCTCTTGTTGCCCTCCACGACGACGGAGGCGACGCGGACCTGCGGCCCCTCCTCCACGCGGAAGCGGACCCGCGCCCGCGTCCGGTCGGCGCTGAACTGCTCGGAGACCTCGATGCGGGCGTAGATGTGGCCGGTGCGGAAGTAGGCGTCCTGGATGGCCTGCCGCGCCACCGCCACCCGGGAACGCGACAGCGCCATGCCCGGCTCGAGCCGGGTGGAGCGAAGCAGGTTCTCCGCGGAGACGTCGGCGTTGCCGTCGATCTCGACGGCCTCGATCACCGTCCGCACGCCCTCCTTCACCTGGACGTCGACGTCGATCCAGCCGGAGACGGCGTCGAGCGAGAGCCTGCGGACCTCGACGGCGGCGTCGAGGAAGCCGTCCTGGTGGTACTGCTCGGCGACGAACTGCGTGCCGAACCGCCAGGCCTCGGCGTTGTAGACGAGCCTGGGATCGGAGCTCAGGTAGGGCGCGGGGTCGACCGGGGCCAGCCCGGCCCGGAGCGCGAGCGAGTCGAGGTCGGCGCGCCACTGGTCGGCCTCCACCTTGGGTGCGAGCCGGAACCCCTCGGCGAGCCGCCTGCGCACCCACTCCTCGTCCCGCTGCGAGGCCCCGGCGAAGCGGACGTCGCGAAGCCAGAACACCCGGCCCGGGACGACGTGGAACCAGATGGTCACCTCGCTTCCCGCCCCCGACTCCTCGGTCCGGACGCGGGCCTGCGTGTAGCCGAAGGCGGCCAGGAAGGCCTGGAGCCGCTCCGCCGCCGCCTCGAGGGTGGTGGCGTCGAGCAGGACGTCGCCCTCGTACCCGAGGCTGGCCCGCAGCTGGGAGGGGCTGAACCGCGTCTCCCCGGTGAAGCGGAAGGTGAAGTGCGGGCCGGCCTCGACCGGGAAGTCGACCCGGGCCTCCTGCCCGTCGACGGCGACCCGGGGCGCGGCGACGCGGGCCCGGTAGAAGCCTCCCTTGCGCAGGGCGTCCCGGACGGCGCGGACGTCGGCCTCGAGCACGTCCTCTTCGAGGATGGCGCCGACCCGGGTGCCGAGCCCCTTCTCCAGCGACTCGAGCGGCAGGCCGGGATCGGGACCCAGGAGGAGCGACGCCACCCGCGTGGGCGCGCCGGGGGCGACGGTGAAGAGCACGTCCACCTGCGTGGCGCCCGTCTCCGTCGGGGTCACCAACGCCTGCCGCCAGCCGTGGCGGGCGAGGAGCGACTGGATGGCCCTCGACGCGGCGGCGAGGCGCCCGGCGTAGATCTCGGCTCCCTTGGGGAGCTCGGTGGCCAGGAGGAGCTGGGCCGCGGGCAGCGGGAGCTCGGCCCCGGCCACGGGCTCGACCTTCACCGATGCGGCCAGGCGCCGGGGCGTGCAGCGCACCTCGACGCGGACGCGGGGGGCGTCGGCCGGACCGCCGGCCGGAAACGCGATCACCTCGACGTTGGCGAACCTGCCGGTCTGGTAGAGGGCCTTGACGGTGCGCCGGGTCTCCACCGACGTGAGCGGCTTGCCGGCCTGGACCGCCACGAGCGGGCGGAGCACCGCCGGGTCCTCCCCGGGAGGAAGGCGCAGCTCCACCTCGGCAACCACCGGCCGCGGCGGAACGGGCGGGTCCCCCGGCGCCGGGGCGGCGCCCACGAGCAGCGCGGCGAGGAGGGCCAGCGGGCTCAATCTTCCCACTCGTAGCGGAGCTTGAAGTCGGCGCCCAGGTCCCCTCCGGAGACGTCGGTGTTGTCGTTGTCCCACTGCAGCTGGATGCCCGCCCGGTCGTTGAGACGATACTCCAGCTGGGCCTTCTGGCCGCGGTTCTGGTTGGACAGGGGAGCCTGGTAGCGGACGCGGAGCTTGCCCTCCATGGCCTTCGTCTCGAACTCCCAGCGCGGCTCGACGGTGAGGGAGGTCTTGGAGTAGGCGCTGGTGAGCCGGACGTTCACGTCCTCGAGGAAGCCGCCCTGGGGCACGAAGCGGCGCAGCTGCGACTCGAGCCCCGACACCGCGAAGAGCGCCTGGGCGGCGGCGGTCCCGGCCGCCACCCCCAGGTTGCTGCCCTGCGAGAAGTCGCGGCTCGTGTAGCCGAGCGAGAGCAGCGTGATGATGTCCTGCTGGGAGAGCACCGGCGAGCTGGTGAGCAGGAGCTTCAGGTCGTCCATGTCGCCGGAGACGTGCAGGAAGACCCGGTAGTCCTTGAGCGCCGCCTCGCCGGTGACGTCGAGCACCATGCGCAGCCGGTTGCGGTCGGTGAAGTCGGCCACGGCCCGGGAGAGGACGAACTCGTTGCCCCGGTAGAAGCCGCGGGCCCCGGGCAGGAAGGACAGGCTGCCGGTCATGCCGATGGCGGCGAGGGTCCCGGTGAGCTGGACCTCGCCGCGGGCGTGGCCGCGCACCAGGTCGTTGTCGACCCGCGCGTCGCCGTCCACGAGGAAGCGGATGTCGAAGCGCAGCCACTCTCCGGCCGGGTCGTAGGGACGCGGCGGCGCGGGCGGTGCGCCGCCCACCTGGAGGATGCGCCTGTCGAGGTCGAAGGGCTCGGTGTAGCGCGCCGACACGACCCGCAGCGTCCCGGCCAGCGTCATCGCGTCGAGCGAGCCGAAGGCCTCGAGCTTTCCCGAGAGGACGGTGGGGAGCCAGGACGGGATCGCCACCGGGACCTGGTCCAGGTCGGCCTCGATGCGGATCTGGCTGGGCACGAAGCGGGCCAGCCCCACCTCGCCGCGCAGCTGGGTCGGGGCGCCGTTCACCGTGGAGGAGAGACGCTCGAAGAGGACCAGGTTCTGCGAGAAGGTGAGGTCGCCCGACATGGCGGCGAACTCGATGGGCAGCTCGCGCAGGCGGAAGCCGGCGTCCGTCATCCTCCCCCCTCCGACGATGAGGGGGCGGTCGAGGGTCCCGGAGATGGCGGCGTCGACGGTCAGCTGGCCGTGGGTCTTCACGATGGCGGGGAGCAAGCCCCCGAGCAGCCGGAGGTCGAGCGACCCGGCGGCGGCGAAGTCGAGCGTGCCGTCGCGCTCGCGCGCCCCGGTCGCGGAGAACTCGGTGTTGGTGCCCTGCAGGGTGAAGGACTCGACGGTCATGCGCCGACGGGCCACCGAGAGCACCATGGGCGCCTTGTTGCCCACGCGGAAGTCGGCGTAGCCGAGGCGCACCCGGTCGAGCTCCAGCCGGGCCTGGGAGTCCAGCACGTCCTGGAGCGTCCCGCGCGCCGAGGCCCGGCCGTGGGCCTGGGCGCGCAGCCCGGCGGGTGGGCCCCCGGGCAGGAAGCGGGTCAGGTCCTCCACGTCGATGTCGGCGCTGGCCTCGTAGGGCATCGCGCCGGTGAGGCTGGCGTGGGATCGGAAGGCCACACCGGCCGTCCGGGCCTCGAGGTCGAGCTGCCTGCCGCGCAGGACCCCGTCGACGTCGACGGCGCCGATGGGGATCCCGATGGCGCGGACGTCGTCGCCCTTTGCCGAGAACCGGATGACCGGGTTCTCCACGGTGCCGCCGAAGTCGGCGCGACCATTCGTGGACCCGCCCCAGCCTTCCCCGGGCAGCCCCAGGCCGTCGAGGGTCAACCCGGTGAAGTCCACCTTCAGGTTCCACGGGGAGGGGGGCTCGAAGGTCACCGTGCCCTGGGCCTCGGCGACCGCCTCGCCGCGGTGGAGCTCGGCCGCGTCGATGATGGCCCGCTCCCCCTGTACGACCCGCGCCGAGATGCGCCCCCAGTCGTACTCCCGGTCCCAGAGGGTCCCGCGCCCCAGCGTGCCCTGGAACCCCATGTCGATCCGCGGGACGTCCCCCTCGAACGGCATGGTGAGCTGGACGCTCCCGTCGATGGCGTCCTGGAAGAGCTTCGCGGTGGGCAGCCAGGGCATGACCACGTCGAAGAGGTCGCGCATGCGCCCCCGGGCCGTGGCCTGGGAGGGGAGGATGCGAATGGGGTCGGCGCCGAGGTCGACCGTGGTCTCCACGCCGTAGGTGCTCTCTCCCTTGCGCCCCACGCCGTCGCGGATGCGGAGCACGAGGTCGGGCGTGGCGAGCGCGGTCGCCTGCACGTCGCCCAGGTCGAGCTGCAGGAAGTGGAACCCGGTCACGGTGAGCGCGCCCTCGACGCGGGGCGGGCCGTAGGGCCGGGCCACGGCGCGCCCACGGAAGGTGCCCTTCCCCGCCATGGGCACGCTCGCGATGTGGCGCAGCGCGGACAGGTCGACCCCGCCGTCGAGCTGCAGGTCGAAGCCCTCGGCGTCCTCGAAGGAGACCCGCCCGGAGACCCCCAGGGTCGCGTCGCCGTTCATCGCCTTGCCGCCCTCCCGGATCTCCACCCCGGTCTCGGTGATGACGACGGGCGCCTCCACCCTTCCCCGCGGCAGGTCGAGGACGGTGGCCAGGCCGGGCTTCCACTTCACCCAGGAGCGGTCGAGGACCCGGAAGTCGGTGGCGTCGACGGCGGCCTGGCCGGCGAGCCGGAGCGGGGAGAGCGGCCCCTCCACCTTCACGGTCGCGTCGAGCTTCATCATCACGCGCGCGTCGGTGAGCCCCATGCGGTCGACGATCTCGGAGAACTCCACCTGCGACGTCGTGAGCTCGGCGACGACGGACGGGGTCCCCGCCAGGCGCAGGGTGGCGCGCGCCGTGGCCGACGCGCCGTTCGAGAAGGGGATGGTGAGCTGGGAGATCTCGAGGTCGTCGCCGCGGAGGCGGAAGGCGATCCGGGCGTCGCCCGGGACGTAGGGCCCGATGCGCGCGCCCGCGAGCTGGACCTGCCCGGCGGCGTCGGGGGAGGCGGCCGCGCCCGACACCTGGATCTTCACCGAGGCGGTGCCGGCCGACGGGGCGCGGACGCGGGCCAGCGAGAGCAGCGCCGGGAGCGGCGCCTCGGCCTCGATCTCCAGCCCGAGCCGCGGCTTGCACAGGTTGGTGACGGTCCCGTGGGCCGAGACCTTCACCCCCTCCCCCTCGGCGTGGAAGTCGCGCACGCCGAGCCGGGAGAGGTCGAAGGCGAAGTCGGCGTCGAGGGAGCCCTGGTCGAGCAGCGTCTGGCGCCCTCCCGCCTCCACGAGCGTGGGCCCGAGCTCGACCGTGACGCGGCTGCGCCGGGCGCCGGTGGCGAGCGAGCGGAGGTCCGTGGGCAGCCACTCCGAGCGGGAGTGGACGTCGACCCGGCCCACCAGGATCTCCTCGCCGCCGGGGAGCCGGATGGTGGCCGCCCCGTCCTCCACCTGGAGGCGCCGCAGGTGGAACTCGCGGAGGAGCGGCGGCGGGCACGGGGCCGGCGGGGCCCCGGGCTTCGGGGGCGGGATCGTCAGGTTCACCCGGGGTCGAACGACCGAGACCTCGTCCAGGGCGATCGACCGCGAGAGGGCCTGGAGGGGCGCCAGCTGGACCGCGATCGAGTCGGCGGCGAACACCGGGTTCTCGATCGGGCCCACCCGCACGTCGTCCAGCTCGACGCCGAGGTGGAGGGGGCGGACCCGGCAGGCCCCGAAGTAGACCTCGAGCCCGGCGGCGGCGCGCGCCTTCTGGGTGGCGAGGTCGCAGAGCTTCCGGCCCGCCCAGGGCGTCGACGCGAGCCACAGGGCTCCGCCGATGGCCAGGGCGAGGAAGGCCAGGAACCCGAGCGCGATGCGCCGCTTCACGGGCGCATTCTCGCCTCCCGGGGGCCACGCGCCAACTCCGCTCTAGCGCTTTCGGGACCTTTTGCCGGGGGGTGGCTTCTCGGCGGGGGCGACGGGCGCCGCAGGGCCGGCGGGGAGGCTGCCCGGGGGGACACCCGGCCCTCCCCCGAGCTCGGCCACGCGCTTTCCGACGCCGCGGTAGCCAGGGCTGCCGTGGGCGACCTTCTGGAAGTACCAGAGGGCCACCTCCGGCTCGCCGAGCGCCTCGTGCGCTGCCCCGAGCTCGTAGTGGACCGCCTTGGCGGCCTCGCCGGTGAGGTATTCCGAGCGGAGCGCCTGCCGGTAGGCCTCGATGGACTCGGCGTGGAGCCCCTTCATGCCCAGGCAGGTGCCGATCATGTTGAGGATGTCGACCTCGCGCTTCCGGTCGCCGCCGGCCAGCGCGGAGCGGAACTGCTCGAGCGCCTCGTCGAGCATCCCCATCTCCTGGAAGGCGATTCCCAGGTCGTACTTGGTGGCCGAGTCGTCGGGGCGGACGGTCTTCTCGAGCCCCCGCTTGAACTGGTCGAAGACGTCGGCGACCGAGTACTGGAACTCGCCGGTGGGGGTGGGCGCGAGCTCCGGTCCGAGCTCGGCCGAGAGCTCGGCGCCGAGGTCGAAGATCCCGGTGGTCCCGGTGGCGGCGTACTCGCCTGGCTCCGGCGGCGGCGATCCCGCCGCGGGAGCGGGCTCGGCC
>JBAVCR010000106.1:0-2292 GCA_049586815.1 Anaeromyxobacteraceae bacterium | reverse complement strand
GGCGTCGTCGACGGCGCGGCCGCGAAGGCGCTCGTCGCGTCCGGGGCCAAGGTCGTCGACGTCCGCACGCCGCAGGAGTTCGCGAGCGGCCACGTGCCGGGCGCCATCAACATCCCCTACGAGGAGGTGGGCAAGCGGACCGCCGAGATCGGGCCTCCGTCCACGCAGGTGGTGCTCTACTGCCGCTCCGGCCGCCGCAGCGCCATCGCCGCCGACTCGCTCAAGAAGGCCGGCTTCCAGAACCTCTACGACATGCAGACCGTCACGAACTGGCCGGGAGCGCTCGCGAAGTGACCGCGGCGGCGCTCGCCGCGCTGCTCCTCGCCGCGACCCCGTCCGCCGTCCGGGCCGGCACGGCATGGTCCGCGGACGGCGTCGCGATCGCCTACGACGTCCGCGGCCAGGGAAAGGTCGCGGTCGTCCTCCTCCACTGCTGGGCCTGCGACCGCACCTTCTGGAAGGAGCAGGTCGAGCCCCTCTCCCGGCGCTTTCGCGTCGTGACCGTCGACCTGGGCGGCCACGGGGGGTCGGGGGCCGAGCGGGAGCGCTTCACCGTCACGAGCCTCGGCGGCGACGTCGAGGCGGTCGTGCGGGCGCTCAAGCTCGAGCGCGTCGTCCTCGTCGGCCACTCCATGGGAGGGGCCGTGGCGCTCGACGCCGCCCGGCGCCTCCGGGGGCGCGTCGCCGGCATCGTCGTCGTCGACTCGCTCCACGACGTCGAGGCGAAGGCGCCCCGCGAGGCGGTCGAGAAGATGGCCGCGCTCTACGAGGAGGACTTCCGGGGGACGATGGCGTCCATGGTCCCCCGGATGTTTCCCCCGAACGCGGATCCCGCGGTCGTCGAGTTCGTCCTCTCCCGGGCCTCCGCCGCCCGACCCGGCCCCGCGCTGGCGATCCTCCGCGACTACCCCGACCTCGACCTCGCCCGCTGGATGGAGGACGCGAAGGTCCCGGTGCGCGCGCTGCAGTCGGGGCCACCCATGAGCCCTCCCACGCGGATGGGCAACAACCGGAAGCACGGGAACTACGACGCCACCTTCCTGGACGGCGTCGGCCACTACCCGATGCTGGAGCGCCCCGTCGAGTTCAACCGGCGGCTCGAGGCGGCGGTGGCCGAGATCCTGGCCGTCGCGCCGGCGCGTCCCTGAGCCACGCCGGTCGCGCCGCCTTCACGAGCTCGAACCAGGCGAGCGCGCCCAGCCCCAGCGCGGCGGCGATGCCAAGGTCGTGGAGGGGCACCGGACCGAAGCGGAAAAGGCGCTGCAGGAAGGGGACGAGGAGCGCCGCGGCCAGCGTCGCGACGGCGCCGAGAACGACCGCCCAGGCCGCCAGGTTCCGCTTCCCGAGGACGGAGAAGACGCTCGCCGTCCAGCTCCGGTTCACCAGGATGAGCCCGACGTTCCCGGCGATGAGCGTGGTGAAGGCCATGGCCCGGGCGGTGGCGTCGGTCCCGGAGTGGTCGAGCCCGATGCGGAAGCAGAGCATGCTCGCCGCGAGGAGCGACAGGCCCTGGAGGACGGAGACGAGCACCACGCGGCGGTCGAAGAGCGGCGCATCCACGCGCCGCGGCGGGCGCCGCATGAGGTCCGGGTCGCCCGGCTCGGCCTCGAAGGCCATCGAGCAGGCCGGGTCGATCATGAGCTCGAGGAAGACGATGTGCACCGGGAAGAGCACCATCGGCCAGCCGAGCAAGAGCGGGAGCAGCGCGAGCCCGGTGGTGGGCACGTGCACGGCGAGCACGTAGGCCATGGCCCGGCGCAGGTTCTCGTGGATGCGCCGGCCCAGCCGGACCGCGGCCACGATGGAGGTGAAGTCGTCGTCGGTGACGATGAGCGCCGCGGCCTCGCGCGCCACGTCGGTTCCGCGCCCGCCCATGGCGATCCCGATGTGGGCCGCCTTCAAGGCCGGGGCGTCGTTCACCCCGTCGCCGGTCATGGCCACGATCTCGCCGTCGTCGCGGAGCGCGCGAACGAGCCGGAGCTTCTGCTCCGGCACGACCCGCGCGAAGACGTCGACGTCGCGCACCCGGCGCGCCGCCTCCTCCTCGGTTCCCGCCTCGAGCTCCGCCCCGGTGAGGACGCCGTGCTCGACGTCGAGCCCGACCTGGCGCGCGATGGCCCGCGCCGTCCCGGGCGAGTCGCCGGTGATCATGACCACCCGGACTCCGGCCCCGGCGCACTCGGCCACGGCCTCCGGCACGCCGGGGCGCAGCGGGTCCTCGAGCCCCACGAGCCCGAGAAGCCGGAAGTCGTAGGCGTGCTGGTCGGCGGGCAGCTCTCCGCCCCCGTGGAG
>JBAVCR010000105.1:0-3774 GCA_049586815.1 Anaeromyxobacteraceae bacterium | reverse complement strand
GCGTTCGACCTCGCCCGCCCCGGGCGACAGGCGACCTTGCGGGTGGTCGTGGACGTGCGCGGCGTCTCCGTGTCCGGCGCCCATCCGGTCCGGTGCGACCCTCTCGCCTTCGCGCAGGCGGTCGCGGCCGGCGCCGCCGACCTCTGCGCGGTGATCCGTGCGAGGGCCCCGGCGCAGGCCGGGAACGTCCTGCTCGACGACCTCTCCCGCTCCGCCTCCGCGCTCCTCGATCACGTGGCCGAGGCCCGCGAGGGCGATCGCCCCTCGCCCGTGCCTCGCCGCGTCCGCCGGTCGCGACCCCGCCGCCCCGTCCCCCTTCCCCTGGGCCCGGGCCACCTCCGCCGCATCTCCTTCCGGACCCTCGTCACCGCGGACGTGGGGGCGCCGGCCGGGGAGGGTCTCTTCCGGATCGGGGAGCGGGTCATCGCCTGCGGGGCCGCGCGGACGCGCGCCTTCGACGCGCGGACGGGGGCGGCGCTGTGGGAAGGCGCCGGCGGCCGGGCGGCGTGCCTCATCGGCTCCGGGCTCGCCGTGCTCCGCGGGGACGCGCTCGCCCTCGTCGACGCGGAGTCGGGCGTGGCGTCCTGGATCCGGCCGGACCTCGTGGACGCGAGGCACCCGCGCCTCCTCCCGGCCAGCCCGGGCGGCGCCCTCCTGGCCGTCTCCGGACCCTCGGTCCTCGCCGTCGACAGCGCCTCCGGAGCGCCCCTCTGGACCTTCACCGCGCCGGGCGCCGTGCGCGTCGCGCCCCTCCCCCTCCCGCCGCTCGTGGTCCTCGCCTCCGACACCGGGATGGTCCACGCCCTCGATCCGGCCGGACGCGTGGCCTGGAGGCTCCGGGGTTCCGGGCCCATCGAGGCCGCGCCCTGGGGGGACGCCCACGGCTGCCTGCTCCCGTTCCGCAGCCCGACCGGTTCCACCCTCACCTGCGCCGATCCCGCCACCGGCGCGCGCCTCTTCGAGGCCTCGCTCGATTTCACCCCCACCACCTCCCCGATCCGGTTCGCCGGCCGCATCGCGGTGGCGGGGCGCATCGCGGGAGACGGGGTCGTCGCCGCGCTCGAGGAGGACGGCGGGCCGGCCTGGACCGAGCCCTCCCCCGTCCCCGGTCCACCCGTGCTCGCGGTCCGGCCCCGGGGGCTCCTCGCGAAGACCCCGGACGGCTCCTGTGCCGCCCTCGACCGCGACGGACGGACGCTGTGGGTCCGTTCCGCCGGGGGGAGGCCCGTACCTCCCGGCAACGTCCCGCCCATCGCGCTGCGCGGGGTCGTCGTTGTCGCGGCCGAGGAGGTGGAGCTGCTCGACGGCGCCACCGGCGCGCCCGTGGGAAGGATCCCCGTCCACGCTCCCGGCCGCATCGCCGTCGACGACGACCTCGGGGCCTGGGCCATCGATCCCGATGGCCTCGTGACCGGCGCCCGGGTTCGCGGGCACCTCTCGGTGCTCGGCGCTCCGGGGGAGCCCGGCGCCGCCGGGCGCTAGACGCCGAGGAACAGGCGCCGGCCGAAGTTGGCGGCCACCTTGGCGGCGAAGATGCGCTGGGCGGAGGTCTCGATGTCGTACGGGACGCGCACGTACTCCACCGACCGCTCCTCGGTGTCGTGGATCACGAAGCAGGCCCGGTTGTCGTAGTCGCGCGGCTGGCCGACCGCACCCACCGTGACCACGTACTTGTAGCCGGGGCGGAGCCGGAACTTCCGGCCCGAGACCTCGACGACCTCGCTGCCGGCCTGGAGCGCGAAGACCTTGGTCAGGTGCGAGTGGCCGATGAAGGTGACCCGCGGCAGCCGGTCGACCACCGGGAGAAGCTCGGCCGCCTGCTCGCTCGCCAGGATGTAGTCATAGGTCTCCGGGGTGACCGGAGACCCGTGGCTGTAGCCGACCTCCCCGTCGCGGTGCGCGTACGGCAGCGAGGCCAGCCAGGCCCGGTTCTCGGGGCGGAGCACGCCCGCCGTCCAGTCGAGCGCGTGCCGGGCGGCGTCGTAGTAGAACCCGTAGTCCATGCGGCCGGTGACGGCCGCGTCGTGGTTCCCGAGGAGCGCCACGCTGGTGATGCGGCGCAGGATGTCGCAGCACTCGTTCGGGCTGGCGCCGTACCCCACCACGTCCCCGAGGGACGCCACGTGGTCGACGCCGCGCTCGGCGATCACCCGTTCCACCTCGGTCAGTGCCTCGAGGTTGGCATGGACGTCGCTGATGACGGCGATGCGCATCTCAGCCCTTGGGGACCACCGGGAGGACGTCGACGTCGAGGTCGTCGAAGTGTGCGAGGCGCCGGAACTCGGCGTAGCGGGCCCGGATCTCGTGCGGACCGAGCTCCTTCAGCCGGTCGAGGCTGAACCGCTCCACGGCGTAGCTGGCGAGCACGCTCCCCACCACGATGGCCCGGCGCATGGCGGGGACGTCGAGGGCGCCGGAGCGGGCCAGGTACCCCATGAAGCCGCCCGCGAAGCTGTCTCCGGCGCCGGTGGGGTCGAAGAGCTCCGCCAGCGGGTAGGCCGAGCTCGCGAAGACCTCGCCGCCGGAGAAGAAGAGCGCTCCGTACTCGCCGCGCTTCACCACCACGGCCCGCGGGCCGAAGCCCAGGATGGCGCGGGCCGCCCGCACGATGTTGTGCTCGCCGGCCAGCTGCCGGGCCTCGGCGTCGTTCACGAAGAGCAGGTCGACGCGGCGGAGCACGTCCAGCAGCGCGTTGCGCTTCGACGAGATCCAGAAGTTCATCGTGTCGGCGGCCACGATGCGGGGCGCCCGCACCTGATCGAGCACGCGGAGCTGGAGCTCGGGGTCGATGTTCCCGAGGAAGACGTGGCTCGAGTCGCGGAAGCTCTCCGGCAGCTCGGGACGGAAGTCGGCGAAGACGTTCAGCTGGGTGTCGAGCGTGTGGGCCTGGTTGAGGTCGAACTCGTACCGCCCCGACCAGCGGAAGGTCCGGCCGGGGCGGCGCTCCAGGCCGGAGACGTCGATGCCGCGGCCCCGCAGGAAGTCGACGTGGGCCTCGGGGAAGTCCTCCCCCACCACCGCGACCACCCGGACCGGCCCGAAGAAGCTCGCGGCCGTCGAGAAGTACGTCGCCGATCCGCCGAGCACGTCCTCGCGGACGCCGAAGGGCGTCTGGAGCGAATCGAGCGCCACCGAACCCACCGCGAGGAGTGCCATGACGGGCTCCTCTACCCCGCGGAACCACGGCCGGTCAACGACGCCGTGCCCGGGCCCGCCCCCTCGCCCCGGGGAGGCCGCCGGCGCGGGTCGCCCGGCCCTCCCTCGGCGGCCAGCTGACCGCAGGCAGCGGCGATGTCCCGGCCCCGGTTCCGCCGGACCACCGCGGTCACGTTGGCGCGAAGGAGGATCCCGAGGAAGGCCTCGACCCGGAACGGCGAAGGCGCCCGGAACCCCAGTCCGGGGTTCTCGTTGTAGGGGATGAGGTTCACCTTGGCGGGGATCCCCTTCACCAGCCGGGCCAGCCGGTGGGCGTCCTCGTCGGTGTCGTTCACCTCCCCGAGGAGCACGTACTCGAAGGTGATGCGGCGTCCCTTCTTCATCGGGAAGTCGCGGCAGGCGGCGAGCAGCTCGCGGAGCGGCCACTTCCGGTTGAGCGGCATGAGCGCGCTCCGCACCTCGTCGGTCGTGGCGTTGAGGGAGACGGCGAGCTTCACGTCGGTCTCCTCGCCGAACCGGCGCATCTCCGGGACGATGCCGGAGGTGGAGACGGTGACGTGCCGGTTCGAGAAGTTGGGCCCGTCCTCGGCGAGCAGGATCTCGAGGGCCGCCTTGACC
>JBAVCR010000104.1:0-6614 GCA_049586815.1 Anaeromyxobacteraceae bacterium | reverse complement strand
GGCCGGAGGCGCTCACCACCCGCCCCTCCCACCGTCGCCCGGCCTCCGGCGCAGCCGCCCCCGGGGCGCGCGCCCTTCACCAGCTGTGGACCGAGGCGGAAGGCGCCCTCGTCGGTGCGCTGGACGGCACCTCGGTGGAGGACCTCGCCCGCCGCGCCCAGGAAACCGCCGACGTGCACGACTTCGACATCTGACGGGCGCAACCCGCCCAGGAGGAACGCCATGCCGATCTTCGAGGACAACAGCCGCTCCATCGGTCACACCCCCCTCGTCCGCCTGAACCGCATCTCGAAGGGGCTTCCCGCCACCATCGTCGCCAAGATCGAGGGGCGCAACCCGGCCTACTCGGTGAAGTGCCGCATCGGCGCGGCGATGATCTGGGACGCGGAGCAGCGCGGGATCCTGAAACCCGGCTCCCGCGACGTCACCATCGTCGAGCCCACCTCGGGGAACACCGGGATCGCGCTCGCCTTCGTGGCCGCGGCGCGCGGCTACCCCATCATCCTCACCATGCCCGAGACCATGTCGGTGGAGCGGCGGCGCATGCTGCGGGCCTTCGGCGCCGAGCTCGTGCTCACCGAGGGTGCGAAGGGCATGCCCGGCGCCATCGCCCGTGCCCGGGAGATCGTGGCGAGTGATCCCCGGAAGTACTGGATGCCCCAGCAGTTCGAGAACCCGGCCAACCCCCGGATCCACTTCGAGACCACCGGACCGGAGATCTGGAACGACACCGACGGCAAGATCGACATCTTCGTGGCCGGGGTCGGCACCGGCGGCACCATCACCGGCGTGACGAAGTACATCAAGAACGAGAAGAGGAAGGCCATCCAGTCGGTCGCCGTGGAGCCGACCCACTCGCCGGTGCTCACGGCCATCCGCGCCGGTGAGCCGCCCAAGCCCGGCCCCCACAAGATCCAGGGCCTCGGCGCGGGCTTCAAGCCCGACGTCCTCGACCTGGGGCTCGTGGACGAGGTCGTCCAGGTGACGAACGACGAGTCGGTGGAGATGGCGAAGCGGCTCCACCGCGAGGAGGGCATCACCTGCGGCATCTCCTGCGGCGCCGCCGTCGCCGCCGCGGTGAAGGTCGCCTCCCGGCCGGAGAACCAGGGCAAGCTCATCGTCACCGTCCTGCCCGACGCGGGCGAGCGGTACCTTTCCTCCATTCTGTTCGAGGGCATCCCGGCGTAGCGAACGCCGGGCGGCGTCGAGCGGGGGGCGTGACGCCGCCGGCGAAGGGGGAGCGCCTCTCGCTGGCCCCGCGGGTCCTCGGGGGGAAGGCGCACCGAGGACGTGCTCGCCGGCATACACCGCACCCGCGTGAGGAAGGGCCCGGCGCCCCTGCGGAGGCGGCGCGCTCGAGGCCTCCCCTCGCCGGCTGGCGCGCCCGGGTCGACGCGGCCCGGGGTCGCACGGCGGGCTCGCTGATAGAGTGGGGGCATGCACGCTGCGACCGCTCTCGCGTCGGCGCTGGGAATCGCGTGGTCGTCGAGCATCAGCCTCTACGCGACCGTCGCCTTCACCGGCGTGGCGGGGAGGATCGGGTGGATCGTGCTGCCGGAGGGGCTCCGCGTCCTCGAGAACCCGTGGGTGATCGGGGTGGCGCTGGCGCTCACCGCGGTGGAGGTCGCGGCGTCGCTCGTCCCGGGAATCGCCACGGCATGGGAGGCCTTGCACGTGGCCATCCGTCCCGTCGCCGCGGGCGGGCTGGCCGTGCTCGCCACCTGGGGAGCGAGCCCCGCGCTGGTGGTCGTCGCCGGGCTGCTCGGGGGCGGCCTGGGGGCGGCCACCGCGGCCACGAAGCTGAAGCTCCGCACCGCGATCGACGCCTCGCCCGAGCCGGTGTCGAACGCGGTCGCGACCGGCGCCGAGGTCTCGACGGTGGCCGGGATGGCCTGGCTCGTCTGGAGCCACCCCTGGATCGCGCTCGCCATCGCGATCGCGGTGCTCCTGGCCCTGTTCCTCGTCGCCCGGGCCATCTGGCGGGCGCTGCGCCGGGCCGCCACCTGGGCGAGCGGGGGATGAGCGGGCTCCCACGATCGGCCGACCCCCGCGACGCTGCGTAAACGTGCGGCCGGGCGGGTGATTCCTCGACCTCGTGGGTCGACTTCGCCTTTGCCTTGACAGTCCCTTCCGGACTTGGTGTTTAGCAGGGCTCCAAGGGCGATCCCGGGGGGTGATCGGCGTCAGGCGGCGCCGCCCGGAACAGGTGCCGGATCGATCCCGCGTCCTTCCCGGAAGGAATCCTTCCGGAGGGAGCGGATGGGCACCCGAAGCCCGCCAGGACCGGGAATCGCAGGACACGCACCACGAACACACAAGGAGACGGAATGACCACCAAGACGTCGAAGATCATCTGGACGCAGATTGACGAGGCGCCCGCGCTCGCGACCTTCTCGCTCCTCCCCATCGTCCAGGCCTTCACGAAGGGCACCGGCGTCGAGGTCGAAACCCGCGACATCTCCGTGGCGGGTCGCATCATCGCGAACTTCGCCGACTTCCTGAAGCCGGAGCAGCGCATCCCGGACTACCTGGCCCAGCTCGGCGAGCTCGCCAAGACGCCCGATGCCAACATCATCAAGCTGCCCAACGTCTCCGCCTCCATCCCCCAGCTCAAGGAGGCCATCGCCGAGCTGCAGAAGCACGGCTACGCCGTCCCCAACTACCCGGAGACCCCGAAGGACGACGCCGAGAAGGCCATCCAGGCCCGCTACGCGAAGTGCCTGGGCAGCTCGGTGAACCCGGTGCTCCGCGAGGGCAATTCCGACCGCCGCTCCCCGCCGGCCGTGAAGGAGTTCTCGAAGAAGCACCCGCACAGGCTCGGCGCCTGGAAGCCCGAGTCGAGGGCCCACGTCGCCCACATGACCGAGGGTGACTTCTACGGGAACGAGAACTCGCTCACGCTGGAGAAGGCCACCGACTACCGGATCGAGTTCGTGGACGCGGCCGGCAAGGTCACCGTCCTCAAGAAGAAGGCCCCGCTCCTCGCCGGCGAGATCATCGACACGACGAAGATGAGCGTGAAGGCGCTCCGCAAGTTCTACGCGGACCAGATCGAGGCGGCGAAGAAGGACGGCCTGCTGCTGTCGCTCCACCTCAAGGCCACCATGATGAAGGTCTCCGACCCCGTCATGTTCGGCCACGCCGTCACCGTCTTCTACAAGGACGTCTTCGAGAAGCACGCCGAGGCGCTCAAGCAGGCCGGCGTGAACCCCAACCTGGGCCTCGGCGACCTCTACAAGAAGATCCAGTCGCTCCCCGAGGCGAAGCGGGCCGAGATCGAGGCCGACATCAAGGCCGTCTACGCGACGCGCCCGGCGCTCGCCATGGTCGACTCCGACAAGGGCATCACCAACCTGCACGTGCCGAACGACATCATCGTCGACGCCTCGATGCCGGTGGTGGTCCGCGACTCCGGCTCGATGTGGGGCTCGGACGGCAAGCTCCACGAGACGAAGGCCATGATCCCGGATCGCTGCTACGCGACCATGTACCGGGAGATCATGGACGACTGCCGGAAGAACGGCGCGTTCAACCCGGCCACCATGGGCAGCGTGCCCAACGTGGGCCTCATGGCCCAGCAGGCGGAGGAGTACGGCTCGCACGACAAGACCTTCTTCGCCCCCGCCGCCGGCACGATCCGCGTCGTCGACGACGCCAGCGGCGCGACGCTCCTCGAGCAGAAGGTCGAGGAGGGCGACATCTTCCGCATGTGCCAGGTGAAGGACATCCCCATCCACGACTGGGTGAAGCTGGCCGTCCGCCGCGCCCGCGCCACCGGCTGGCCCGCCATCTTCTGGCTCGACCGGAACCGCGCCCATGACCGGCAGGTGATCGCCAAGGTGGAGAAGTACCTCGCGCAGGAGGACACGAGCGGCCTCACCATCAAGATCCTCGCCCCGGTCGACGCGATGAAGTTCTCGCTCGAGCGCATCCGCAGGGGCGAGAGCACCATCTCGGTGACCGGCAACGTCCTCCGCGACTACCTGACCGACCTCTTCCCCATCCTCGAGATCGGAACGTCGGCGAAGATGCTCTCGGTGGTCCCGCTCCTCGCGGGCGGCGGCCTCTTCGAGACCGGCGCCGGCGGCTCGGCCCCCAAGCACGTGCAGCAGTTCGTGAAGGAGGGCTACCTGCGCTGGGACTCGCTGGGCGAGTTCTCCGCGCTGGGCGCCTCGCTCGAGCACATCGCCGAGCAGACCGGGAACCCCAAGGCCCGCATCCTGGCCGACACGCTCGACCAGGCCATCGCCAAGTTCCTCGACACCAACAAGTCGCCGGCCCGCAAGGTGGGCGAGATCGACAACCGCGGCAGCCACTTCTACCTGGGCATGTACTGGGCCGAGGCGCTGGCCGCGCAGGACAAGGACCCGGAGCTGAAGGCCCGCTTCGCCCCGGTGGCGAAGGCGCTCCAGGACAACGAGGCCAAGATCAACGCCGAGCTGATCGGCGCCCAGGGCAAGCCGCAGGACCTGGGCGGCTACTACCAGCCGGATCCGGCCAAGGCCGCGAAGGCCATGCGCCCCAGCCCGACCCTGAACGCCATCATCGATGGCATGCCGTAGACGTTGGACGACCCCACGCTTCACCCACCCAAGGAGACGACCATGGCAAGGAAGAAGATTGCGTTGATCGGCGGCGGGCAGATCGGCGGCGTGCTGGCCCAGCTGTGCGCGCTGCGCGAGCTCGGCGACGTGGTGCTGTTCGACATCGTCGAGGGGCTGCCGCAGGGCAAGTGCCTCGACATCGCCGAGGCCGCGCCGGTCGACGGCTTCGACGTGAGCCTGAAGGGCTCGAACAGCTACGCCGACATCGCCGGCTCCGACGTGGTGATCGTCACCGCCGGCCTGCCCCGCAAGCCGGGCATGAGCCGCGACGACCTCATCGCGGTGAACTCCAAGATCATGACTTCGGTGGCCGAGGGCATCAAGCAGCACGCGCCCAAGGCCTTCGTCATCGTCATCTCCAACCCGCTCGACGCGATGGTGACGCTCTGCCAGCGCATCACCGGCATGCCGCACCACATGGTGGTGGGCCAGGCCGGCGTGCTCGACTCGGCCCGCTTCAAGGCCTTCATCGCCTGGGAGCTCGGCGTGTCGGTGAAGGACGTCAGCGCCGTCACCCTCGGCGGCCACGGCGACGACATGGTCCCGCTCGTCCGCTACACGTCCGTCTGCGGCATCCCGGTGATGGAGCTGCTCGAGAAGAAGTACGGCGACGCGACCAAGGCCAAGGAGGTCATGGCCGCGATGGTGAAGCGCACCCGCGGCGCCGGCGGCGAGGTGGTGGCGCTCCTCAAGACCGGGTCGGCCTTCTACTCCCCGGCCTCGTCGGCCATCGCCATGGCCGAGTCGTTCCTCAAGGACGCGAAGCGCGTGCTCCCCACCTGCGTCTACCTGAACGGCGAGTTCGGCGTGAAGGGGATCTACGTGGGCGTGCCGGTGGTCATCGGCGCCGGCGGCGCCGAGCGCATCCTCGAGCTCAAGCTCGACGCCGAGGAGCAGGCCATGATGGACAAGTCGGTCAAGGCCGTGAAGGAGCTGGTCGCGGTGCTGGACAAGCCGGCGGCCTAGTCATCCACGTCTCGTGAAGTGAGAAGGCCCCGGTCGCGCGAGCGATCGGGGCCTTCGTGCGTCCGGAGGCCGGCGCGGTCACACCCAGGAGTTGTTCATCACCTCGCCGAGGCCACCGGCGCCGGGCACGATGTAGTCGTGGTCGTTGAGGCCCTTCTCCTCGTCCCAGAAGGTCCCGGGCACGGTACCCTTCACCTTCTCCGGCGAGAGGCCGCGGTCGAGCCGCACCGCGTAGATCACCATCTCCGGGTGGTCCTTCCGCATCCGCTTCAGGTACTCGGGCGTGACCACGAGGTGGAGGGCCACGATCTTCCGCGGAGTCCCCGCCACCTTCTTCTTGTAGGTGTCGAGCGCCATGGAGAGCGACGAGCCGGTCGCACCCATGGGATCGGGGAAGAGCAGGTAGGCGGCGTCCACGTCGCCGCCGATCTTCATGCCGCCGATGCCGGCGCCCACCACCTGGTCGGCGTCGCCGAGCATGCGGCTCATGATGATGTGGTCCTGCCGCACCAGCCGGGGGATGAGCACCGTGTTGAGCATGTCGTACACGGTGTGTGAAGGCACGGCCCCGGCGCGGGCGATGTTCACGGTGACCGCGCGCGTGTTCGGGTCGAGCGTCTGGCCGCGCCACACGCCCTCGGGCGTGTGGTCGATCATCCGGGTGGGGACCTCCACCACCTTGCGCGGGAACTCGGCGTTCACCACCACGCGCGCCAGGCTGCGGTAGATGTCGACCACCAGGTTGTTCACCACCGGCTGCTCGCACTCCTTGGCCGCGAGCTTCGCGAGCAGGTCGAGGAGGAACGGGTCGGCGAGCAGGTGGACGTTCGCCCCGTAGCGATGCTCGATCTCGGGGACGCGGTAGGGGACGGTGTCGTAGAGGGTGTCGCGCACGGGCGCACTCTGCCCGGAGGCGCGTTCCCGTGCAAGGCATCCGCGGGGGCCTACCCGGGGCCGCCGCCTCCCCCCCGGCGAAGCCTCGCCATCCTCCGCGCGCCCCACCGCCGCAAGAGCGGCACGAGCCGGTCCCAGAGCCGCGGGAAG
>JBAVCR010000103.1:0-3372 GCA_049586815.1 Anaeromyxobacteraceae bacterium | reverse complement strand
GCGGTGGCCCCCATGGCGCTCGCTTCACTCCTCGTCATCGGGCTGCGGGTGACGGCGCGCAGGCTGAAGGTGGTGGGCTGGGCGTCGGTGGCGGCGAGCCTCGCGTCGCTCGCCGTCCTCCTGGCCGGGCTCCGCTGACCGTTCCTGGCAGGGGGGTCGGCGCGCTGCTAGATTGCAGCCCGGTGCGCGTCCTCCTCTCCAACGACGACGGCGTCCATGCCCCCGGGCTGGCCGCGCTGGCGGCCGCCTTCCCCGACGACGAGGTCTGGGTGGTGGCGCCGGACCGCGAGCAGTCGGCCTCCAGCCACGCCATCTCGCTCCACCGACCGCTGCGGATCGTGGCGGTGGGCGAGCGCCGCTTCGCCGTGGACGGGACCCCGACCGACGCCGTCTACCTCGGTCTCAACCACGTGATGCGCGCGCACCGCCCCGACGTGGTGCTCTCCGGCGTGAACCACGGCCCGAACCTGGGCAACGACGTCCTCTACTCCGGCACGGTGGCCGCGGCGATGGAGGCGGCCCTGCTCGGGGTGAACGCCATCGCCGTGTCGCTCGCGGCGGCTCCGCCGCACGACTTCGGCCCGGCCGCCGCCTTCGCCGCCGCCCTGGCGCGCCGCCTCGTCGAGGAGGCGCCGCCGGCCACCACGCTCCTCAACGTGAACGTGCCGGCCGGCCCGGTGCGCGGCTACCGCTTCACCCGGCTCGGCCACCGCACCTACGGGAACGAGGTCGTCGCGAAGGTCGACCCGCGCGGGCGCAGCTACTTCTGGATCGGCGGGGACGCCAGCTTCCGGGACATCCCCCACTCCGACTGCAACACCGTCTTCGACGACGGTCTCGTCGCCGTCACCCCCCTCCACCTCGACCTCACCCACGACGCGCAGCTCCAGGTCCTGAGGAGCTTCACCCTCCCCGGCATCCGCAAGGAGCCGGCCCCGTGACCCGCTGGCTGGTCGCCGGGGCGCTCGCCCTGGCGACCCTCTCCGGCTGCGCGGCCCGGCAGCGGACGCCGGCCGAGGTGTCCGGGCAGCGGCAGCCCCCGTTCCCGCTCGGCACGGGCGACGACCACGCCGAGCCGGAGCTCGTGGGGACCACCCACGTGGTGGAGAAGGGCGAGACCCTCTACCGGATCGCCAAGGCCTACGGGATCGACCCGCGGGAGCTCATGGAGGCGAACGGCATCGCCGACCCGAGGACGCTCGCCCCGGGCCAGGAGCTCTTCGTTCCCGGCGCGCCCCGCCCGGTGGAGGTCCCGCCGGCCGCCGCCGGGTCGGCCTCCGCGACGCACGAGGCGGAGGGGCTCCTGCCGCGCAAGGGCGGCACCGGCGCCCTGCAGTGGCCCTTGAAGGGCGTCCTCTACCGCGGGTTCGGCGTGAAGCAGGGGCAGCGGCACGACGGCATCGACCTGTCGGCGCCGGAGGGCACGCCGGTGCGGGCCGCAGCGGCCGGCGAGGTGATCTACGTCGGGACCCAGTCCGGCTACGGCCTCATCGTCATCCTGCGCCACGCCGGCGGCCTCATCACGCTCTACGCCCACAACAGCGAGGTGCTGGTGAAGGACGGGGACCGCGTCGACGCCGGCACGCCGGTGGCGAAGGTCGGCCAGACCGGGCGCACCAGCGGCCCCCATCTCCACTTCGAGGTGCGCGACGGGACCCGCCCGCGCGATCCCCTCCAGTTCCTCCCCTGAGGTAGAGTCCGCCGCCATGGAATCGATCTCCGCGCTCCTCGCCCGCACCATCCGCGACGTCCACGACTTCCCCAGGAAGGGAATCGTCTTCAAGGACATCACGCCCGTCCTGGGCGACGCCGCCACCTACAAGCGCGTGGTCGACGAGCTCGTGGCCCGGTGGGGCCCGCAGCGGATCGACCAGGTGGTGGGCATCGAGTCGCGCGGGTTCGTCTTCGCGGCGCCCCTCGCCTACGCGCTCGGCGCCGGGCTCTCCATCGCCCGCAAGCCCGGGAAGCTCCCCTGGGAGACCATCCGCGAGACCTACCAGCTCGAGTACGGCGAGGACGGCCTCGAGCTGCACATCGACGCCGTCGAGCCCGGCGAGCGGGTGCTCGTGGTGGACGACCTGCTCGCCACGGGCGGCACCGCCGAGGCGGTGGGGCGACTCGTCACCCGGCAGGGCGCCGACCTCGTCGGCTACGCCTTCGTGGTGGAGCTCGCCTTCCTGAACGGGAAGCGGCGCCTCGCCACCGGCAAGGTCGACGCGCTGGTGACGTTCTAGGGAGGGCGCCCCGTGGCCTGGCTGCTCGCCGCCGCGGCGGGGCTGCTGGCCTGGCTCCGGGTGGCCTGGGTCGGGATCCTCACCGACCGCGTCGTCGAGCGCCTTCCCGACGTTCCCCCCGATCCGCCCCCGGGCGGCTGGCCGGCGCTCACCGTGGTGGTGCCGGCGCGCGACGAGGCCCGCGGCGTCGAGGCCGCCGTCCGCTCGCTCCTCGCCCAGGACTACCCGGGCATCCGCGTGGTGGCGGTGGACGACCGCTCCACCGACGGGACCGGGGCCATCCTCGACCGGCTGGCCGCGGGCGAGGAGCGGCTGCGGGTCGTGCACGTGAAGGAGCTCCCCCCGGGCTGGCTGGGGAAGAACCACGCCTGCGCGCTCGGCGCCGAGGCCGCCGCGGGCGGCTGGCTCTTGTTCACGGACGGTGACGTGGTGTTCGCCCCCGGCGCCCTCCGCCGGGCGGTGGCCTGGGCCGGGGCGAGGGGGCTCGGGCACGCGGTCGCCCTCCCGCGCCTCCTCGCGCCCGGCCTCCTCGAGCGGGCCTTCGTCTCCACCTTCGCCGCGCTGGTGAACCCGGTCTTCCGGACCTGGGAGCTCTCGCGCCCCGGGTCCCGCGCCTACGTCGGCATCGGGGCCTTCAACCTGGTGCGGCGGGACGCATACCTGGGAACCGGGGGGCACCGGCGCCTCGCGCTCGAGGCCGTCGACGACGTGAAGCTCGGCGTCGTGCTCCGGCGGAGCGGCGTCCCCCAGGGAGCCATCGACTCGGGCGGGCTCGTGTCGGTGCGCTGGAACGCCGGCTTCGCGGCGTCCTGGATGGGGCTCGTGAAGAACTCCTTCGCCGGGACCGAGTATCGCTGGGGGGTGGCGCTGGCCTCGGCCGCCGCGCTCCTCGCCACCACGACCGGTCCGGCGCTGGCCGCGCTCCTCGCCCCGGGCGCCACGGCGCGCCTCGTGGGGCTCCTCGGCTGGCTCACCGGGGCCGCCGTGGTGGGCACGGTGGCGCGCCGCTTCGGCGGGGGCAGCGGCCTGGAGGGGCTCCTCCTGCCCGTGACCGGCGCCGCCCTGGCCGGGGTGGTCCTCGCGAGCGCCGCCGTCACCACCCTGCGGGGAGGCATCGTGTGGCGGGGCACCCGCTATC
>JBAVCR010000102.1:0-4628 GCA_049586815.1 Anaeromyxobacteraceae bacterium | reverse complement strand
CCCAATCATTGCTTGGAGGGTTCTCATTGACCTGGATCAGCGACGATCAGTCGCACCTGAAGGGGCGATATCGCCAGGGAGCCCCGGACCGCGGGTCCCGTTCAGGGCTCCCCGGTCGGCTCCACTGCTTGGAACTTCACGACCCAAGAAAGCCACGGCCCGTGTGACGAAAACCGGCTCCCGGAGCACCTCCGCGACGTCCCGAAAACAAGGAGGGCCACCGGTCGCCCGGTGGCCCTCTTCACTGCGAGTCGATGGAGGCGCGGACTACATGTCCATGCCGCCCATGCCGCCCATGCCGCCCGGCATCCCGCCGCCGCCGCCGCCGCCCTTGTCCTCCTTGGGCTTGTCGGCGATGACCGCCATGGTGGTGAGCATGAGGGACGCCACCGAGGCGGCGTTCTGCAGCGCGCTGCGCGAGACCTTGGTGGGGTCGATGACGCCGGCCTTCACCAGGTCCTCGTACTCGTTGGTCGCGGCGTTGAAGCCGTAGTTCTGCTCCTTCGACTCCTTCACCTTGTTCACCACGATGGAGCCCTCCAGGCCGCCGTTCTCGGCGATCTGGCGGAGCGGCTCCTCGAGGGCGCGCTTCACGAGCACCACGCCCGAGCGCTCCTCGCCCGAGACGTCGAGCTTGTCGAGCTGCTTCTGGCTGCGCAGGTAGGCCACGCCGCCGCCGGGGACGATGCCCTCCTCGACGGCCGCGCGGGTCGCGTGCAGGGCGTCCTCGACGCGGGCCTTCTTCTCCTTCATCTCGGTCTCGGTCGCGGCGCCCACGTTGATGACGGCGACGCCGCCCACCAGCTTGGCGAGCCGCTCCTGCAGCTTCTCGCGGTCGTAGTCGCTCGTGGTCTCCTCGACCTGGGCACGGAGCGTCTTCACCCGGGCCTGGATGTCGTCCTTCTTGCCGGCGCCGTCGACGATGGTGGTGTTGTCCTTGTCGATGACGATGCGCTTGGCACGGCCCAGGTCCTTCAGGGTGACCTGCTCGAGCTTGAGGCCGAGCTCCTCGGCGATCATCTTGCCGCCGGTGAGGATGGCGATGTCCTCCAGCATGGCCTTGCGGCGGTCGCCGAAGCCCGGCGCCTTGACCGCGGCCACGTGCAGGGTGCCCCGCAGCTTGTTCACCACGAGCGTGGCGAGGGCCTCGCCCTCGACGTCCTCGGCGATGATGAGCAGGGGCTTGCCGCCGCGGGCGACCTGCTCGAGCAGCGGGAGCAGGTCCTTCATGTTGGAGATCTTCTTCTCGTTGATGAGGACGTAGCAGTCCTCCAGCTCGACCTCCATCGCCTCCGGATCGGTGACGAAGTAGGGGGAGAGGTAGCCGCGGTCGAACTGCATGCCCTCGACCACCTCGAGCGTGGTCTCGAGGCCCTTGGCCTCCTCGACCGTGATGACGCCCTCCTTGCCGACCTTCTCCATGGCCTCGGCGATGATGTTGCCGATGGTCTCGTCGCCGTTCGCGGAGATGATGCCGACCTGGGCGATCTCCTTCTGCGAGGCGGTGGCCTTGGAGAGCTTCTTCAGCTCGGCGACCACGGAGGTGACGGCCTTGTCGATGCCGCGCTTGATCTCCATGGGGTTGTGGCCGGCCGCGACGAGCTTGGCGCCCTCGCGGTAGATGGCCTGGGCGAGCACGGTGGCGGTGGTGGTGCCGTCGCCGGCGATGTCGGAGGTCTTGGAGGCGACCTCCTTCACCATCTGGGCGCCCATGTTCTCGAACTTGTTCTCGAGCTCGATCTCCTTGGCGACGGTGACGCCGTCCTTGGTGATCGTCGGGGAGCCGAAGCTCTTCTCGATGACGACGTTGCGGCCCTTGGGGCCGAGGGTGACCTTGACGGCATCGGCGAGGACGTTCACGCCCCGCAGGATGCTGTCGCGCGCGACCTGATCAAAAAGGATCTGCTTGGCAGCCATGTTCAGTGCTCCGATCTGTGGGGGAAAGTCACTTCTCGATCACGCCGAGGATGTCGTCCTCGCGCATGATCAGGTTCTCCTCGCCGTCGACCTTGACCTCGGTGCCGGCGTACTTGCTGAAGAGGATGCGGTCGCCGACCTTGACGTCGAGCGGCTGGAGCTTCCCGTCCTCGCCGATTTTGCCCTTGCCGACGGCGATCACCTTGCCCTCGGCCGGCTTCTCCTTGGCCGAGTCGGGGATGATGATGCCGCCCTTGGTCTTCTCCTCTTCCTCGACGCGCTTGACGATGACGCGGTCCTGAAGGGGCCGGATCTTCATGTGTTGTCTCCTCTTTCGAATCCGCGCCATCCGCCCGAGGGCGGGCACGGAAACCGGTTGGAACGATTTGGGCCCTGGCAGTCGGGCATTCCGTCTGCCAAGAGCCGAGCGGAATGTAATCAGCGGTCTCGGGGTGTCAACCGGCGGAACGAAAGAAAATAGGTTCGCAATTCAGGATAGTTACAAAAACTTTCTGGCAGTCGCCCCTTCTGAGTGCTCGCGACGCCCGAATGCCAACCGGAACTGTCACAAAATATTGATATTTCAGGCCATTGAGTCCTTCCGTGCCCCGGAGCTACCCTGGAGGGGCGGAGGGAGGTAGACGAGGACGAGACCAGTGAAAGAGGACGGGCCAGGGACCATCGTGCTGGATCAGAGCCCCCAGGAGCTCTTCCGCGAGCTCGTCTCGGGGACGCTCGCACACCGGAAGCTCCGGGTGCTGGAGGGGACGGAGTTCTACCTGGTTCGGCTGCTCGACCGCTTCCTCGAGCGGGAGGAGCTCTTCGCCCCGACGCCGGAGGGGAGCTCGGAGGTGGAGCCGCTCGCCATCCTGCTCCTCCGCGCCCTCGAGGAGGGGCACCGGCGGCGCCGCGAGGGCCTGAGGCGGCTCGGCGACACCTCGCTCTTCGTGGCCGGGTTCTTCGGCGACTCGCTGGCCCGCTCCACGGTCGACGCGGCCTACTACGTCGCCATGGGCGAGCGTGCCTACCAGGCACTGGCCGGGTCCCCGGGTCCGGCGGGCGCCGCGGAGATCTTCGAGGAGATGGCCGATCGCTTCGAGGACTTCGTCGACGTCCTCGCCGAGATCGCGGAGATGCAGGACCTCCGCTCCAACCGGGGGCTCGTCCGGCTCTACGAGCGCTTCCTGCACACGGGGAGCGAGCGCGTGGCCGAGCAGCTGCGGCAGCGCGGGGTGGCCCTCTTCGCCGGCCCGGGGTCCCGGGTCCTCCGGAACTGATGGCTCCTCCCGAGGCCGCGAGGAACACCATCGCCTGGCTCCAGGCGGAGATCCACGCGATCAACGGCGTTCGTGCGCCGCCGGTGCTCGACTTCCTCGTCGGGCGCGACGGGGCGCGCGCGAACGGGGCGGAGCCCCGCGCGGCGGAGGAGCTCCTCGTGCGGGAGGCGGACGGCGGCGTCGACGTCGGGCTCTTCCTCGACGACGGGGTGATGGCGGCCGCGGCGGGAGCCGGCGCCCGCGGCGGCGCCCCGCGGCTCCTCGCGCGCTCCCGTCTGGAGGGGGTCACCGCGGCCACGGAGGGGATCTCCCACTTCGTGTACCTGGCCACCCGCCTGGAGGAGGGGCGCCCCATGTCGCTGCTCGAGCTCGAGCTGCAGGCCGAGGTCGACAAGTTCGCCGTCCTGCTCCTCCGCGTCTGGGCGCGCCGTCGCCGGGGACGGGCCCGAGCCTCGGCGGCCCTCCGCCGCCGGCTCTTCGAGCGGGTCCGGTTCCTCGGGCACCTCGACGACGACGAGCTGCGCCGGTACCGCACCGCGAACCGGCTCGCGGCGGGGTATGCCCGGTGGCTCGAGCAGCGCTTCGTCGATCCCGGGGACCGGGAGGGTCTCCTGCGGGAGCTGCGCGCGACCTACCGGCTCGGCACGCGGGCCAAGGCCGGCTACCTCGCGTCGCGGGGCTGAGGCTACTTGCTGCGGGAGGGGGTCGCCGAGGCGACCGGCTTCTCCCGGTCGAACTTGCCGGCCAGCGCGTCGCGGACCGAGCGGTCGAAGCGCACCTTGCCGGTCGCGATCTCGCGGAGCGACTGCACGGTGGACTTGTTCCGGCTCGTGGCGAGCAGCGGACGGGCCCCCGCCATCAGCTGACGGGTGCGCTTCGTCGCGAGCAGGACGAGCGCGAAGCGGTTCTCCACCATCGGGAGGCAGTCTTCCACGGTGACGCGTGCCATCTTCTTGGAACCTCACTGAAACGGTCGTTCGGGAGCGGGGAAGATAAGGGCAAGCCCCCGGAAGATCAAGCTCATCCGCCCCCGGCCACGCCGAGCAGCCCCTGGAGGTCCGGATCGAGCACCGCGGCGGGCACGTCCTCCAGGACCAGGATCTCCGTGCCCATGCGCCCGAAGCGGTTCCGGTCGAACGGGGTCTCGTCGCCCAGGTCGACCTCCACCGAGCTTCCGTCCTTGCCGAGGAGGGTCACCCGGACGAGCGGCGGGTCGAGCCCCCGGGAGGAGAGCGCCGCGGGATCGGCCGGAAGGCGGGAGCGCACCCGCATCCCCGCGATCCGTTCGAGGAGTCCGAGGACGACGGTCGGGGAAGCCTCCCCGGCCGAGGGTGACGTCATCCGGAAGCCGGCTCCCGCCCGCTCGACCCGCACCACCGCGCCCCCGCGGGGCGCGAGGGTGAGGGCCGCCACGTCGTCGGGGCGGAGGGAGAG
>JBAVCR010000101.1:0-1954 GCA_049586815.1 Anaeromyxobacteraceae bacterium | reverse complement strand
CTCGAGGAGCGGCGCGAGCCAGATCCGCTCGTCCTCGCCGGTCTGCCCGCAGGCGCCCTGCCGGCAGAGGCCGAGCGAGGCGGCCTCGACGAGCTCCGTGGCGAGCGCGGCGAGCGGACGGCCGTCGGGGAGCCGGGCCTGGAGCCCTTCCCGCCCCGCGGCGTCGCGCAGGGCGGTCCGCTCCGGCACCGTGAGCCGGCGCAGGAGGTCCCAGGCCCAGTCGCGCGACTCGCGCGAGTAGAGGAGCCCCTTCCAGAAGGCCGCCACCGCCTTCACGAGCGGCGGAGCCACCCCGTCGGCGCCGCGCACCTCGATGACCCCCTTCATGCGCGCCTCGGGAAAGACCACCGAGAGCTGGTCCTCCCAGTCGGCCATGGTGGGCCGGTGGCCCTGCAGCCCGTCCCGGAGGAAGGTGCGGAAGGTGGCGCCGCCGGTGTCGAGGTAGCGCCCGTCGCGCCGCAGGAAGACCATGGGCACGTCGAGCACCCAGTCCACGTAGCGCCGGTAGGTCTCCTCCTCGAACCCGGGGTCGAACACGAAGGGGAGCAGCCCGCAGCGGGACGGGTCGGTGTGGTTCCAGACCTCGGTGCGGAAGCTCTTCCAGCCCGACTCCCGGCCGCGCACGATGGGGGAGTTGGCGCAGAGCGCCACCAGGGCCGGCTGGGCGGCGATGGCCACGCGCAGCTTCTCGCCGGCGTCGCGCTCGCTCGCGAAGTCGAAGGAGGCCTGGGTGGAGCCGGTCATCGACATCATGTCGGGAGCGAGCCGCCCCCGGGCCGCGAGGAACGGCCGCATGACGCCGTAGCGCTCCTTCGGCACCCAGCGGGCGGTCTCCGGCGAGCCCCAGGGTCGGTAGCCGGTGGCCAGGAACCCGTTGCCGAGCTCGGCGCCGATGGTCCGCCCGATCTCCAGGTGGCGGTCCAGCTCCTCCGCGACCGCGTGGACGTCCCGGAACGGGCGGCCGGAGAGCTCGACCTGCCCGCCCGGCTCGATGGAGACGGTGATCCCGCCCTTCTGCGCGGCGATGGCCCGGCCGTTCTCCTCGAAGGGGGTGTAGCCCCAGCGGGAATAGGCGCGGAGGACGGCCTCGATGCCCCGGGGGCCGTCGTAGGGAACCGGGTCGAGGGTGCCCTCCACCTGGGGAATGGCCTCGAACTCGATGCCGACCTTCCAGTCGGCGACGGGGTGCTCGCGCTGCCGGAACCAGGCCACGAGGTCGTCCACGCCCTCCACGGCGGGACTTCCGGCGGTCTTGCGGTCGAGCGACATGGGCGGTCTGTATAGACCAGGTTCCCCGGGACGCCACGGACGAACGGGCGTCCTCCCCCAAGGGACCGGCGCCCCGGGGGAATGGCGAACGCGCCGGGCCCGTTTCCCGGAGACCTGCTTCTCCCTCGCCTGGTCCCGTGGAGGTCGTTCTCCTTGCACCACCGCACCGCAGCCCCTATCCTTTTGAAAAGGTCGGCTTTTTTCGACCCGCCGAGGATCAGTCCCCACATGAAGAGCTTCCTTCGCCTTGCCGCCGCGGCGGCGGTCGCGCTCGCGCTCGCGGCCGGGATCTCGTTCGCCGTCGCGAACCGCCCCGGCGCGCCGCGCCCCTCCGGTCCCACCACCTCCGCCGCGGTCGCCTCCATGGGCAACCACGCGGGCTCCGGTTCCGGCGAGGACGGGGGACGGGACGTGGAGCCGGGCTACCGGCTGAAGACGCTCCCGGTGGTCACCAAGGTCGTGCTGGCGGTGCAGGAGAACTACGTCGATCCACGCCGGGTGAATCCGAAGTCCATGCTGGCCGGCTCGCTCGGCGCCGTCGAGAAGACCGTCGCCGAGGTCATGGTCGAGGGCGACGTCACCGCCGGCAAGGTGAAGGTCACGGTCGGCGAGTCCTCCCGCGAGTTCGACGTCTCCGACGTCGCCTCCATCTTCAGCTTCCGGCAGAAGCTCGCCGAGATCATGG
>JBAVCR010000100.1:0-2383 GCA_049586815.1 Anaeromyxobacteraceae bacterium | reverse complement strand
GTGCGGATCACGTCCCGGAACAGGGTGGCCGCCTTGCCGATCTCGTCGAGCGACGTGCGGGCCCCGGAGCCGGCCACGCAGGGCAGCCCCAGGTGGTCGGCGGCCTCCACGGCGAGGTCGTTCGTGGCGGCCTTCCGCGAGGCGTCGAGCCCCTCGATCGCGGCCAGCCCGTCCAGCGTGAAGAGGACGTCGCCGCCGGGGCGCTCGATGCCCTTGTCGTAGGGGTGCGCCGCAACCACCGCGGCTCCCATGCCGTTCAGCCGGGCGATCACGTCCCGGACCGGCCACGGCGGCGTCCCGAAGACCTGGGGGGGCGCCGGGACCTTCGCCGGGTCGGGGAAGAAGGCGAGGTAGTGGCCGCGGTCGGTCGCCACCTCGAGCCCGCAGAGCGCGACGATCCCCTCGGCGGCGCCGGCCTCGCGGATCTCGGCGAGCCCCTCCAGCGTGTTCATGTCGGTGAAGACCACCCCGTCGAGGCCCGACTCCCGCGCGCGGCGGGCCACGTCGCGGGGAGACAGGGAGCATCCCGGCGTGTGCCGGCTGTGGACGTGGAGGTCGATGAGCATGTGCCTCTTTCCGTAGAATTTTCGCGGGGGAGCGGCCGGGGAAATACCACGTGCCTCCCGGGCGGTTCAACCCGCTGAAATCGGCCGCGATATCGACGGGTTGGCCTTGTCCTGGGTTTGACACCCGCCATGGGGTCAGGCAATGATATCGACGAGTTGGATTCGCGCTGGAGGCGGTGCGGCGTGAGGGAGGAGTGCGCGATGCAGTTCACAGGGGTCAAGGTGTTCTCGGCCACGAAGGCCAAGGACCGCGAGGAGCTCGGGGAATCCATCACCCGTTGGCTCCAGGCCAACGCCGACCTCGAGATCGTGGACCGCGTGGTCTCCCAGTCCAGCGACAACGAGTTTCACTGCCTGACCATCGTCCTCTTCTACCGGCAGGCCGCCTGAGGCGCCCGTCCGAGGCGCCCCATGAAGCTGAAGCAGCTCCCCGAGGATTTCTCCGTATCCGAGTCGTGGCGGTTCGACCCCGACCCGCGCGGCGAGTGGTACGTCTACCTGATGGACAAGCAGAAGCTCTCCACCTTCGAGGCGGTGGAGAGGCTCCGCGCGGCGGCGGGAATCCCGTCCGCCGACGTGAGCTACTGCGGCCTGAAGGACAAGCAGGGGCGCACCACCCAGCTCGTCGCGGTCCGCGGCACCCGGGTGGAGATGCAGGAGCCCGACCTGCGCCTCAAGCCCCTCGGGCGCACCGCCACCGCGCTCTCCGCCGCGAACACCACCTCGAACCGCTTCGCGGTCACCGTCCGCGACCTCTCCGAGGAGGACGTGGCCCGGCTCCCCGCCTCCGTCGCCGAGGTCCGCCGCATCGGCGTCGTCGACTACTTCGACTCGCAGCGCTTCGGGTCCCTGAAGCACGGGCAGGGCTTCCTCGTGAAGGAGCTCATGCGCGGCGACCACGAGGGCGCGCTGCGGAACTTCCTGGCCCGGCCGAGCGAGCTCGACCGGACCGACGACGCCCGGGTGAAGCAGTTCTGGAAGGAGAACTGGGGGCACTGGGAGCGGAAGAACCCCTACCCCGGCGCCGACCGCTACGACCTCGTGGTGCGGTGGCTGCGCAAGCACCCCGGGGACTTCCTGGGGGCGTTCCTGCGCACCGAGCCGCGCTGGCGGGGGCTGCAGGTCTTCGCCTACCAGAGCTGGCTGTGGAACGAGGGAGTGAAGGCGTACCTGCGCGACGTGGTGGGCGTGGAGCGGCTCGTCTCCATCCGCTACCAGGCCGGCACGCTCCTCTTCCCGCGCGAGATCGACCGCGACCTCGCCCGGGAGCTGCGCGACCGGACCTTCCCGCTCCTCGCCCCCCAGACCACCTTCGAGGACCCGCGGGTGGAGCGCGCCGCGCTCTCGGTGCTGGCCCGCGAGAAGCAGGTCCTCGCCGACCTCCGCGTGAAGGACGCCCCCCAGATCCACTTCGACCCGGAGGAGCGGCCGCTCCTCGTGCTCCCGGGGAAGCTCGTGGTGGGCGAGGCGCGCAAGGACGAGCTGAACCGCGGTCGCCTGCGGGTGAACCTGGCCTTCACGCTCCCGCCGGGCGCCTACGCCACGCTGGTGGTGAAGCGGCTCTTCTGGTGGACCTTGCAGCCCGGCGTGAAGAAGGCCGAGAGGCCCCGCCCCGAGGTCCGCCCGGCGCCCACCGCCGAGGAGCGGGTCGAGGAGCGCCGCCGCACCGGCTTCCTGGCGGCCAAGCGGGCGCGCCGCGAGGCCCGGAAGACGAAGGGGACGGGGCCCCGGTAGTCCCCGGTCCCCGGCGCGGGGAGGCTAGGTTCCGGCCGGGCGCGCCCCGAGATGGGCGGCGAGCGCGTCGGCCAGGTCGACCG
>JBAVCR010000099.1:0-13121 GCA_049586815.1 Anaeromyxobacteraceae bacterium | reverse complement strand
TCTCCACACCGGTCCGGTCCACGGTGCGGACGGTGGCCACCACCTCCACGCAGCCCGCGCGCGGGACCGCCTCCACCTCGACGCCGGAGAGCGCGATGGGGTGGCAGAGCGGGACGATGTCGGGGGTGTGCTTCGCGGCCAGGATGCCGGCGAGCCGGGCCGCCGCGAGCACGTCTCCCTTCTCGACCTGGCCCCGCCGCAGGATGCCGAGCGTGGCCCGGCCCATGGTGATCCGGCCGCGGGCCACCGCCACCCGCCCGGTCGGCGGCTTCTCCGCCACGTCGATCATGCGCACGGCGGCGTACCCCGGCCCGGGCTCAGTGGATGCCCTGCTCGCCCAGCCAGCGCTCCGCGTCGATCGCGGCCGCGCAGCCCGAGCCGGCCGCGGTCACCGCCTGCCGGTAGTTCGGATCGGCGACGTCGCCGGCCGCGAACACGCCTTCCTTGCTCGTCCGCGTGCTGGGCGACCTCACCGTGAGGTAGCCGACCTCGTTCATGTCGAGCTGGCCCTTGAAGATGCCGGTGTTGGGCTCGTGGCCGATGGCGAGGAAGAAGCCGCCCACCTTCAGGTCCGTCGTGCTGCCGTCCTTCGTGCTGCGGAGGCGGAGGCCGGTCATGGCCTTGCCGTCGCCGAGGACCTCCTCGACCCCCTGGTTCCAGAGGAACTCGATCTTGGGGTTCTTGCGGGCGCGCTCCTGCATCACCTTGGAGGCGCGCAGCTCGCCGCGCCGGTGCACGAGGTACACCTTGTTCGCGTACTTGGTGAGGAAGGTGGCCTCCTCGATCGCCGTGTCGCCCCCGCCCACCACGGCGACGTCGACGCCGCGGAAGAAGAAGCCGTCGCAGGTGGCGCAGGCCGACACGCCCTTGCCCTGGTAGGCCTTCTCCGACGGGAGCCCGAGCCACTTGGCCGAGGCGCCGGTGGCCACGATGACCGCGTGGGCGGTGAACTCCTCCCCGTCCGACCAGAGCCGGAAGGGCCGGGCGGAGAGGTCGACCCGGGTGATCTCCCTGGAGACGAAGCGGGTGCCGAAGCGCTCGGCCTGCCCCTTCATCCGCTCCATGAGCTCGGGGCCCATCACGCCCTCGGCGAAGCCGGGGTAGTTCTCCACCTCGGTGGTGATCGTCAGCTGGCCGCCCGGCTGCATCCCCTCGAAGAGGACCGGGGTGAGGTTCGCGCGCGCCGCGTAGAGCGCCGCGGTGTATCCGGCGGGGCCGGATCCGATGATCACAAGCCGCTCGTGCTGGGCCATGTTTCCTCCGCGTGTCAGGGGGGCTCGGTCGATCTAGCCCCTTCGAGCCTGGAAGTCACGGAGAGGTTCGGGTCGTCCGGCCCGTGTTATCGTCGTCCCGTGCTCCCCGCGGTCCTTCGTCGCTGCGCCCTCTTCGAGGCGCTCTCCGCCGACCAGCTCGCCAAGGTGGCGGAGATCGCCGTCCGCCGCGACGTCGCGGAGGGAGAGACCATCTTCCGGGAGGGAACCTCCGGCGACGAGATGTACGTGGTGGTGACGGGAACGGTGCGCATCTCCAAGGAGATCCCCGGCGCCGGCGAGGAGGCGCTCACGCTCCTCGGCCCCGGCAGCTACTTCGGCGAGATGGCGGCCATCGACGACGCCCCGCGCTCCGCCGACGCCTTCGCCCACACGTCCTGCGCGCTCCTCGCCGTCCGGCGCGACGACCTCGACCGGCTCATGTTCCTCGACAAGGACCTGGCCTACGCGGTGCTCTGGGCGTTCGTCCGGACGCTCTCGTCGCGGCTGCGCGAGACGAGCGAGAAGCTGCGCTCGTTCTTCGCCTTCGCGGGGCCGACCGGGCGGAATTGAAAATGCCCGAGGCGCTCCAGGTTCTCGGGGGGGACGAGAACCCGATTCGCCTCGGGCTCGGAGGAGCCAAACAGCAGCACCGGGGAATCGGAGGTTGCTCCCCACGTGCCAGGGCGACGTCGGCGCAACTCTTTGATATCGCTGGGAATCGCGGAACTCCACGGATGGGTGAGCACTGACCCTGGGTCCGGGTACGACCTCCACTCACCCGGGGCGGCGCGCGGCGAACAGGATCCGCTGGTACGTGTAGAGGTACGGGCGCTCGTCGGGGATGGCCGCGACGATGCGCTGCCGGTAGGCGTCGAGGTAGCGCTGCCAGAGCTCTGGGGGCAGCCGCTTCTCGTAGTCGGTGAGCAAGGTCCCCCGGCACCACTCCACGACGTCGGCCGGCTCCCCCAGCTCGTGGACGTAGACCTGCAGCCGGACCTCCTCGTCCACCATCCCGAGCCGCTTGAGCTGCAGGGCGTACTCCACCGGGGTGAGGACCGCGCGGTGCCGGACGTAGCCGCGGAGCGCGGTGGCGAAGGGCTCCTCGCGGGCCAGCTCGTTCGCGAGCCGGTGGGAGGCGTGGGTCTGGTTGGCCGGGACCTGCACGACGAGCTGGCCGCCCGGCGCGAGCAGGCGGAGCAGGCGCGGGAGAAGCGCCGGATGGTCCGGCACCCAGTGCAGCGCGGCGTTCGAGAGGACGAGGTCGAAGGGCGCCCCCGGGGGCGCCTCGAAGCGGGCGATGTCCCCCTCCGCGAAGGAGAGCCCGTCGCCGGCGAGCGGGGCGGCCTTCTCGAGCATGGCCGGGGAGGAGTCGATCCCCAGGGTGGTGCGCGCGCCGAGCCTCCGGTGGGCCTCGGCGGTGAGCTCGCCGGTCCCGCAGCCGAGGTCGAGCACGCGCATGCCCGGGCGCGCCCGGACCATGCCGAGGAGGTCGAAGAAGGGGCGGGACCGCTCGGCGCGGAATCGGGCGTAGAGCTCCGGCTTCCAGACGTCGCTGTGCATCGGTTCGTCTCCCGCGGGGGAGGATACCACCCGCGGTCGCGGGCCGGTCGCCCTTCGGGGGCCCCGCCCCGGCGTCCCGGCCGGGGAATGCCGTTGACCGGCGGGTGGTTGTCGAGAACAATCCCCGCCTTTCCAACCCAACCTCAGGGAGTCCCATGAAGTTCTCGACCCGCCCCTATCTCGCGGTCGCCGCCGCCCTCGGCGCCCTCGCCTGCACGTCGCCGTCCACCACGCAGGCCAAGGCCGCCGCGGCCCCGCCCGCCGACCCGAACGCCCCCGTCGCCAAGGTCGGGGCCGACGCCATCACGGCGAAGGAGCTCGAGGAGTTCGCGAAGGGCGAGCTGAAGAAGCTCGACCAGCAGTACCAGGAGCAGCTCTACCAGCTGAAGCGCCAGGCCCTCGACACGATGATCATGAAGCGGCTCGTGGACGGGAAGGCCAAGGCCGCCGGCAAGTCGCCCGACGAGTACGTCCAGGCCGAGATCATGGCCCGCGTCGGCACGCCCACCGACGCCGAGATCCAGCAGGTGTACGACGCCGCCAAGGCCCAGGGGCGCGACCTCCCGCCGATGAACCAGGTGAAGGAGACCATCGTCCGCTTCATCCAGCAGCAGAAGGCCCAGGCCGCCGCGCAGGCGTACTACGACAAGCTGAAGGCCGACGCCAAGGTGGAGATCCTGCTCCCGCCCTACCGCGCCCCCCGCCAGCAGGTCGAGGCCAAGGGCCCGTCGCGCGGGCCGGCCACCGCCCCCATCACCATCGTCGAGTTCTCCGACTTCGAGTGCCCGTACTGCAGCCGCGCCGAGGAGACCGTCTCCGAGGTGCTGCGCGTCTACGGCGACAAGATCCGCGTCGTCTACCGCGACCTGCCGCTCCCCAACCACACCAACGCCCCGAAGGCCGCCGAGGCCGCCCACTGCGCCGGCGAGCAGGACAAGTACTGGGAGATGCACGCCAAGCTCTTCGCCAACCAGCGCGCCCTCGACGTGGCGGCGCTCAAGGGCTACGCGAAGGATCTGAAGCTGGACCAGGCCAAGTTCGACAAGTGCCTCGACTCCGGCGCCATGGCCGCCAAGGTCGAGGAGGGCAAGAAGGCCGGCAACGAGCTCGGCATCAACGGCACCCCGGCCTTCTTCGTGAACGGGATCCTGATCTCCGGCGCCCAGCCGTTCGACGCCTTCAAGGAGATCATCGACGCCGAGCTCGCCCAGAAGTAGGCGAAGCCGGTTGGCGAGCCCGGCCCCGCCCCGTTAGAAAGGGGTGGGCCGGGCTTTTCCCATGGGCGCATACGACCACGGCAGCATCTCCGCCATCGCGGAGCGCAGGAAGACCCGACGCATCCACGTCGGCCCCGTCGCCATCGGCGACGGCGCGCCGGTGTCGGTGCAGTCGATGACCACCACCCAGACGACCGACGTCGAGGGCACGCTGGCGCAGATCCGCGCGCTCGCCGCCGAGGGCGCCGACGTCGTCCGGGTGGCGGTGCCCGACGCCGAGGCGGCCGCGGCGCTGCCGGCCATCGTGCGCGGGTCCCCCGTGCCGCTCGTCTCCGACATCCACTTCGACTACCGGCTCGCGCTCGAGGCCATCGACGCCGGCATCCACTGCGTCCGGCTCAACCCGGGCAACATCGGGAGCCAGGAGCGCGTGCGCGAGGTGGTGAAGGCGGCGCGGGAGCGCAAGGTCCCCATCCGCATCGGGGTGAACGCCGGATCGCTCGAGGAGGAGATCGTCGCGAAGCACGGCTGGCCCACCGCGGAGGGCATGGTGGAGAGCGCCGAGCGCCACATCCGCCTGCTCGAGGACGAGGGCTACCGGGAGATCAAGGTCTCGCTGAAGGCGCACGACATCGGGATGACGGTCGCCGCCAACCGGCTCTTCTCGCAGCGCTTCGACTACCCGCTCCACCTCGGCATCACCGAGGCCGGCACGCTCATGACGGGCACCATCAAGAGCGCCGCCGGGCTCGCCATCCTCCTCTCCGCGGGCATCGGCGACACGTTGCGGGTCTCGCTCGCCGCCGACCCGGTCGAGGAGGTCAAGGTCGCCCGCAGCCTCCTCAAGTCCCTCGGGCTCAAGTTCGGCGGCGCCACCCTCACCGCCTGCCCCACCTGCGGCCGCTGCTCGGTGGCCATGATCCCGGTCGCCGAGCGGGTCGAGCAGCGCCTCTCGAAGCTCAAGGGAGAGGTGAACGTGGCCGTGATGGGCTGCGAGGTGAACGGCCCGGGCGAGGCCGCCGCCGCCGACGTCGGCGTCGCCTACGGGCACGGCGGCGTGGGGCTGCTCTTCAAGAGCGGGAAGATCGTGAAGCGGATGAAGGCCGAGGAGCTCGAGGAGGCGCTGGTCGCCGAGGCCGAGCGGATCTCGGCGGAGCGCGAGCAGAAGTAGGCCGCCGCGGCGCGGGCCGGCCGGCCCCGCCGGTCAGGCGACGTCGCCGCCCAGGTAGGCCGCCTGCACCCGCGGGTCGGCCGAGAGCTCCCGCGACGGCCCCTCGAGCACGATGCCGCCGCGCTCCAGCACGTAGGCGTGGTCGGAGACCGAGAGCGCGAGCCGCGCGTTCTGCTCCACGAGCAGCACGGTGGCCCCCTCCCGGTGGATCTCCTCCACGAGGTCGAAGACCCGGCGCACGAGCAGCGGCGCGAGCCCCATCGACGGCTCGTCGAGGAGCAGGATCCGCGGCGACATGAGGAGCGCGCGGGCGAAGGCCAGCATCTGCTGCTCGCCCCCGGAGAGCGATCCGGCCGGGAGCCGGCGCCGCTCCCCCAGCACCGGGAAGCGGGCGTACTGCGCCTCGATGCGGGCGCGCTGCCCGGCGGAGGACGGGCGGGGCGTGCGGGCCTCCGCGGCGAGCACCAGGTTCTCGTCGATGCTCATGCGGGCGAGGATGCTGCGCCCCTCCGGCACGAGCACGATGCCCTGCTCCACGGCGCGGTGGGCCGGCAGGCCGGTGACGTCGCGCCCCTCGAGCAGCACCTGGCCGCCCTCCGGGCGGAGCAGCCCGGCCACGGCGGCGAGCGTGCTCGTCTTCCCGGCGCCGTTCGGCCCGATGAGCGTGACCACCTTCCCGGCGTCCACCCGGAGCGACACGCCCCGCACCGCCTGGACGTGGCCGTAGGCGACGCGCAGGTCGCGGATCTCGAGCAGCGGGGTCCCGGGGGCGCTCACGCCGCCGCCTCCCCGCCCAGGTAGGCGGCGATGACGGCCGGGTCGCGAGCCACCTCGGCCGGCGTGCCGTCGGCGATGACCTTGCCGAAGTCGAGGACGGTGATGCGGTCGCAGACGTCCATCACGAGCTTCACGTTGTGCTCGACGAGGAGCACCGAGTGGCCGGCCCGGGCCACGCCGCGGATCAGCTCGGCGATGGCGGTCACCTCGCCGGGGTTCATCCCGGCGGTGGGCTCGTCGAGGAGCATGACCCGCGGCGACGACGCCAGCGCACGGGCGATCTCCACCCGCCGCTGCTCGCCGTAGGAGAGGTTGCTCGCCCGCTCCAGGGCGCGCTCCGCCATGCCCACCCGCGCGAGCAGCTCGAGCGAGGCCTCGCGGGCCGCACGCTCCTCGGCGCCGGCGGAGGGGAGGAAGACCATGCGCTTCCAGAGCGGCGAGGTCCGGCGCAGGTGGGCCCCGACGAGGACGTTGTCGGCGGCGGAGAGCGCCGGGAAGAGGCGGATGTTCTGGTAGGTGCGGGTGATGCCGCGCGCGGCGATGACGTGACTCGGGAGCCCGTCGATGCGGCGGCCGTCGAGCGTGATGGCCCCGGCCGTGGGCGGGATGAGCCCGGAGACGAGGTTGAGGAGCGTGGTCTTGCCGGCGCCGTTCGGGCCGATGAGCCCGTGCACCTCGCCGGCGGCCACCCGCAGGGAGGCCCCGTCGACGGCCGCCAGGCCGCCGAAGGTGCGGCGCACCCCCTCGAGCTCAAGCAGCACGGGGCTCCCTCCGCGCGCGCAGCCGGGCCCGGATCCGGGCCGGCAGCGAGGAGATGCCCTCGGGGAGGAAGAGGATGACGAGGAGCAGCACCGCCCCGTTCACGAAGAGGCGCACCGGACCGGGGGCGAGCCCGATGCGGGAGGAGATCTCCCGGAGCACCTCCGGCAGCGCGGTGAGGAAGGTGGCGCCCACCACGGGCCCGTAGAAGAGGCCGGTGCCGCCCACCACCGCGTAGACCAGCATGTCGACCACGCGGGTGAAGGAGTAGGTGCTCGGGGCGACCATGAAGGTGTAGTGCGCCTCGAGCGCGCCGGCGACGCCGGCGAAGGCGGCGCCCAGCGCCAGCATGGCGAGCTTGTAGCGGGCGGCGTGGATGCCCATGGTGCGGGCGGCCGGCTCGTCCTCCCGGATGGCCTCGAGCGCGTAGCCCACCCGCGACCCCCGGATGCGCCAGAGGACGAAGAGTGCGAGCCCGAGCGCCGCGTAGATCATCCAGATGGAGGTGCGCTGGGGCACGGCGGTGAGCCCGAGCGCGCCGTTCGTGAAGTCGAGGTTCACGAAGAAGATGCGCACCACCTCGCCGAAGCCGATGGTGGCGATGGCGAGGAAGACCCCCTTGAGCCGCAGCACCGGAAGCCCGAGGGGAATGGCCACCAGCGCGGGCGCGATCGCGGCGACCACGAGCTGGACCGCGAAGGGGAGGCCGGAGTGGAAGGTGAGGATGGCCGACGCGTAGGCGCCGATGGCCATGAAGGCCGCCTGGGCGAGCGAGAGCTGGCCGCAGGAGAGCGTGGTGTAGACGGAGAGCGCGAGCAGCCCGTTCAGCCCGATGAAGGCCACCGTGGACTGGTAGGTGAGCCAGAGGTCCTGGAGGGAGGCGAGCGACAACCGTCAGGCCTCCCGCAGGGCGGCCGAGCCGAGCAGGCCGCGCGGCCGGAGCACGAGCACGAGGAAGAGGACGCCGAAGGCCACCGCGTCCCGGTACGACGAGCCGATGGTGGCCACGGTGAGGACCTCGAGCAGCCCGAGCGCGAGGCCGGCCAGCGCCGCGCCGGGCATGCTGCCCATGCCGCCGAGCACGATGACCGCGAGCCCCTTCAGCTCCACCGAGCGCCCCATGTCCGGGGCCACGTTGTTGAAGGCGAGGCCGAAGAGCACGCCCGCCGCCGCGCCCAGCGCCGAGGAGAGGAAGAAGGAGGCGGCGATGATCCGGTCGACGTCGACGCCGAGGACCCGGGCCGCCTTGGGGCTCTCGGCGACGGCGCGGATGCGGCGGCCGAGCCGCGTGCGGCGGAGCAGCCAGGTCAGGCCGGCCAGCATGGCCGCGGCGATGGCGATGATGACGATCTGCAGCTCCGACACCACCGCCCCCCCGATGTGGAGCGTGCGGGTGGGCACCGTCCCGAACGGGAAGCGCTCCACGTCCGGGCCGAAGATCTGCGAGACCACGGCCTCGAGGAGGGTGGCGAGCGCGATGGAGCTGATGAGCCCGGCGATGTTGGAGTCGCTGCGCCCCCGGAGCGGCCGGAAGGCGACCCGCTCGACGAGCAGGCCGAGCACGCCGCCGAGCAGCACCGCCGCGGGCAGCGCCGCGAACATCGGCATGTGGAGGTGGACGACGAGGACGAGCGCCGCGTAGGCGCAGAGCATGAAGACGGCCTGGTGCGCGAGGTTCAGGATGTCGAGCACGCCGAAGACGAGCGTGTACCCGAGCGCGAAGAGCGCGTAGATGCTCCCCAGGAACAGCCCGTTCACGATCTGCTGCCCCACGCGGCGCCTCCCCGGGGGCTACTGCAGGATCTGGAACTTCCCGTCCTTCACGACCTGGATCGCGGCGGCGTGGTTGCCGTCCCGGTTCTCCAGGAAGGAGAACTTCCCGAGCGGCGTGGGCAGGTCCTTCACCTTGGAGAAGCCGGCCTTCACGTCGTCGCGGCCGCCCTTCATGCCGGACTGGGCGATGGCGTCGGCGATGACGAGGACGCCGGTGTAGGCCTGGGCGCAGAACTGGTCGGGGTCGTTGCCGCGGGCCTTCTGGCCGGCGATGAAGGCCAGGTTGACCGGGTCGGTCGAGGCCTTGTTCCAGGCGGTGCCCACCAGCACGCCCTCGGCGGCCGGGCCGGCGTTGGCGATGAGCTTCGGCGAGTTGAACCCGTTGCCGCCCATGATGGGCACGTTCCAGCCCAGCTGCCGTGCCTGCGAGACGATGGTGGCGGCCTGCTCGACGAGCGCCGACACCATGAGGAACTCGGGGTTCCTGGCCTTCAGCGCGGTGAGCTGCGCGTTGAAGTCGCGGTCCTTCGTGGCGAAGGTCTGGATGTCGAGAATCTTCACGCCCTGGGCCTCGAGCGCGGCCTTCATCACGTCGAAGCCGGCCTTGGTGAACACGTCGTCGTTCCCGTAGAGGATGGCGGCGGTCTTGAAGCCCAGCTTGGCGCGGGCCAGCGTGAGGGCCGAGGGAATGACCTGGGCCTCGGTGAGGGAGACCCGCCAGATGTAGTCGCCGATGTCGGTGATGCCCTTCGGCGCCGTGTTGGAGACGGCGACCACCGGCGTCCGGCCGGCCTGGGCGATGGGATCGGCCGCGGTGGCGGTGGTGGAGAGGGTGGGGCCGATGATGGCGCTCACCTTGTCCCGGTTGATGAAGCGCTGGTACACGGCGATGCCCTGCTCCTTGGAGGTGCCGTCGTCCTCGAGCACGAGCTCGAGGGTCACGCCCTTCAGCTTCCCGCTCTTGTTGACGTCCTCGATGGCGGCCTGCACGCCGTGCTTCTGCTGCGCGCCGTACGCCGCTGCGTTGCCGGTGAGGGAGAAGGCGGCGCCGATCTTGACGGTTTCGGCGGAGGAAGGGAGGGGGAGGGCCAGCGCGGCGACGGCCGCCGCGGCCAGGAGACGAACCGGTGTGGTCATGAGACCTCCGATGTGGCGAGGTGGGACCGAGGGTCGTACCACCCGCCCGGAGGCCGGGACAAGTGGACGGCCGGACCCCGGGGGCGGAGGCGGGCCCAGCCCGGCATACCCAAATGGGTGCAAGAAATCGACTGATACGCACGGTGACTTTGCGCTGGGTCAATGATGGGTTGGAAGTGGTATCGGGTAGTGACCACCCGTCCGGGGCCATGACGCGCCGCAACTTGCGGAGTCACAAACCCCGTGCGAGAAGTTTGCACGTCGCCGAGAGGCCGCCGCCCCGGCGCAGGTGCCGTTCCCGCACGGTTCAACCGGAGGATAAACGTGAGAATCAAGGCTCTCTTCAGTCTGGCAGTCCTCGGATACGCAGGCCTGGCGCTCGCCCAGGCGACTCCCGCCCAGAACGTGGTCGTCGAGGAGAAGAAGTCCGAGACGGTGACCGTGGTGGTGAAGGAGACGCCCAAGCCCCCGGCCTTCGTGTTCGAGCTGCACGGCTTCGTCTCCACCACGATGTTCTTCCAGGACGCGTCGTTCGCGGTCGGCCCCGGCCAGAACGCCCTGTTCGTCAACAAGACCTGGACGGCCGACAAGCCGGTCTTCGGCGGCGACATCCGCCAGACCCGCCTCAACTTCTCGGTCCGCGGCCCCGCGGTGTTCGGCGGCGCGGTTCCCAAGGCCGTCGTCGAGTTCGACATGTTCGGCTCGAGCGAGTTCCAGCCGACCGGCTCCTACGGCGACGTCTCGATCATTCCCCGCATCCGCGTGGCCTACGCCGAGCTGAACTGGGGCAACGGCTCCACCATCATCCAGATCGGCCAGCAGAACATGCTGACCATCGGGACGATCCCCCAGTCCCTCAGCCACATCGCCTTCCCGGCGACCTACGCGGCCGGCACCGTCGGCTGGCGTCAGCCCGGCATCTGGGGCTGGCACACGTTCGGTGACGACCTCAAGTTCGAGTTCGCCTGGTCGGTCCAGAAGTCGGGCTGGGCCAACAACCAGCTGGCCAACACCACGCCTCCCTCGACCCCGTCGACCCAGACCGTGTACGACGGCCTGAACGCCGGCTACACGGCTGGCGTGCCGGCCTTCGAGGCCCGCGGCAAGCTCACCTTCAACAAGACCTGGAACGTCTGGATCTCCGGTCACTGGCAGACGGTCGACCGCAACGGCAACGGCGTCATCGACAACCCGCTGCAGTGGTCGAGCCTCCAGACCGTCCTCGGCACCGTCGGCATGACGGGCTCGATCGGCCCCGTCGCGCTGGCCGGCTCGGCCTGGTACGGCAAGAACACCGCCCCGCTCCTCGGCAACATCATCCAGTTCCCGCCCGCCAACTACCTCGGCGACATCTTCGGCTACGGCGCCTGGGGCCAGGTCGGCCTCAACCTGTCGAAGCAGTTCTCGCTCTGGTACACGTTCGGCATCGACAAGCCGCTCATGGACAGCATCGTGGCCGCCTCGACCGTCCCCGGCTCGGGCGTCCAGTACTTCAAGAACATGAACCAGATGGCGATGATCCGCTACCAGGACGGCGGCTTCGCGATCGGCATGGAGTGGCTCTACACCCGCACCTACAGCGTGCGCGTGGCCGACCCGCTCACCGGCAACCAGATCTCGCTCACGGGCAACTACTACTTCTAGCCCGAGAGACGCCGTGTCATCCTGCCGCCCTCGCGCCTTCGTGGCGCGGGGGCGGTTTCCTTTTTAGAACATCCGCTTACTCCCCTCCGGAAGGCCGGGCCCCATGAACGAACGTCTCGACTTCCGCCGGGTGGACTACCCGGAACCCCACAAGGAGCGGACGCGCCGCCTGCTCGCCGCCCATCCGGAGGCGAAGCAGCTCCAGGGGCCGGAGCCGCGGTCGATCCCGGTGCTGCTCGCGGTGGTGGCGTTCCAGATCGGGGTCGCCTGGCTGCTCCGCGACCAGAGCATCTGGCTCGTCCTCCTCCTCGCCTGGCTGGTCGGGGCGGTCGCCGACCACGCACTCTGGGTGCTCATCCACGAGGCCTCGCACAACCTGCTCGTCCGGGCGCCCTGGGTGAACTCGGTGGGCACGCTGGTCGCGAACCTGCCCATCGTCTTCCCGGGCGGCATCCCCTTCCGCCGCTACCACCTGCTCCACCACGCCTGGCAGGGCGACCCGGAGATCGACGCCGACCTGGCCTCGCCCGCCGAGGCCCGGTTCGTGGGGCGCTCGACGGTGAGGAAGGCCATCTGGCTCCTCTTCTACTTCCTCGCCCAGGCGCTCCGCACCCCGCAGCTCCGGCGCATCAAGCTCTGGGACGGCTGGTACGTCGCGAACGTCCTCCTGCAGGTCGCCTTCTCGGTCGCGGTGATCCACTTCGCCGGGTGGTACGCGTTCCTCTACCTGCTGCTCTCCAGCATGTTCGCCATCGGGCTCCACCCGGTGGGCGCGCGCTGGATCCAGGAGCACTACCTCACCTTCCCGGGCGACCAGGAGACCTTCTCCTACTACGGCCCCATGAACGTGCTCGCCCTCAACGTGGGCTACCACAACGAGCACCACGACCTGATGCGCGTTCCCTGGACGAGGCTGCCGGCGCTCCGGCGCATGGCGCCGGAGCTCTACGAGCCGCTCCAGTACCACCGCTCCTGGTCGGCGCTCCTCTGGCGGTTCCTCACCGACCCGAACATCACGCTCTACAGCCGCGTGGTGCGCCACGGCAGCCAGGGCGGCACCGGGCGGCTCGAGCCCACCGCCTAGAGACGCGAACAGGTAAAATCACGCGGCATTACGCAGGGCCTGTAGGTTGTTGATGGCGGCGCAGCGGCGAACGTCGAGGGTGTTCTTCCGAGCGCCCTTGTAGCGAGCCCTGGGGCCCTGGATGGCGCCGATGCGAGCGAGGCGGTGCTCGATGGCGGTCCGCTCGCGGAGAGCGGCCCTGCCTTCGGGCGTCTTGCGGAAGGCTCGGAGTTCGAGGAGCAGGTCCTCGTGTTCGTGGATGGCGATGGAGCGGCCGCGCCCGGACGTCGCGACGGTGCAGTTCGGGCGTAGCGAGCACGGACGGCATGCGCTGGCCGGGAAGTGGGCAACCGATCCAAGGGCGTGGATGGGTGCCGTCTCGCCCGCTGGGCAGACGACTTCGCCCTTGGCAAGACGGATCGTGAAATCTTCCTTGGTGAAGCGCCCCGCATTCCGGCTCGGCCAGGGCTTGGAGCGGATGGTGACGCCTCGCTCTCGCATCGACAGCAGGTCGACGCTTCCCAGGTAGCCGCGGTCGATGAGTGTCTCGACGACCTCTCCGTGACGGCTGGCGTCCGCGAGCAGCGGTCCCGCCGCCTCGTGCTCCGGTTCGTTGGCGGGGCGCACCACCGCGCCGACAATGAGGTTGCTTCCCGCGATGCCCACCACGTGCCGCTTGAAGCCGTTGAAGAGCTTCGACTTGCTCTTTCGGCCGTGCCTCATCTCCTTGTCCCCGAGTGAAGGCATCCGGTCCTTCGCCACGCCTC
>JBAVCR010000098.1:0-19249 GCA_049586815.1 Anaeromyxobacteraceae bacterium | reverse complement strand
CACGGGGATCGACCGCAGCGTGCCGGCGATGGGGAAGGCCAGGAGGGACGCCTCCCGGGCCTTCAGCACGCCGGTCGCCTCCACGCGCGGGGTGAAGCGGATCCGCTCGGCAGCCAGGAGCCGGACGGCGGCGGGCGTCGCCGGGGCGGCGGGCCTCGGTTCGGCCTCCTTGCGACCGCAGGCGGCGGCGAGGAGGAGCAGGCAGGTCGCGGTGCGGTTCATTTCGTCTTCCTGGGCCGGGTGACCGGCCGGTCAGTCATCCGGGGCGGAGCGGCCTCCAGCATGCCCCCGTAGAGCACGGTGAGGAGGGTGCGCGCCCAGGCGTCGAGGTCGGGGCGCGCGCGCAGCTCGACCATGCGGCGCCCCACCCCCTCGTAGGCGCCCAGCACCACGTCGGCGACCACCGCCGGGTCGAGGTCGCGGCGCAGCAGCCCGGAGGCCTGGCGCTCCCCGAGCCGCCCCGCGACGAGCTCGCGGATGCGCTGGCGGAAGCTCGCCACCTGCCTCGACCAGGAGCGCCCCCCGGCCCCGTCCACCGCGGCGAGGAGGAGCCGGTTCTCCCAGAGGAGCCCGAGGAGCTCCGCGTCCCAGCGGACCTCCTGCTCCAGGTCGGGGGGATGCCCGGGCCTCGCCCCGGCGGCGTCGCGGCGCCGCGCGAACTCCTCGAGGGCGCCGAGGAAGCGCTGCACGATGAGCTCGAAGGCGTGCTCCTTCGACCGGAAGTGCAGGTAGAAGGCGCCCTTGGACAGGCCGGCCCGGCGGGTGACGTCCTCGATGCGCGCCTGCTCCGGGCCGTTCCGGGCGAACTCGACGCGCGCCGCCTCGAGCAGCGCCTCGCGCGCGCGCGGATCGGGCGGACGGGCCATGCCCGACGTGTACCGCCCGTGCCCCGGGGCCGCAAGGTGAAAATGACCGGCGGGTCAGGAACGTGGGGCCGGCCGGGAGGGTCACCCCTCCGGGGACGGTCAGGAGGCGGCCAGCGCCGCGGCGAAGCGGCGGGTGCGCCGCTCCATCGCCACGTTGAGGAGCGGGAGCAGCGCCATCTGTCCGGGCACCGCCAGCCAGGCGAGCCGCTCCCCCGGCGGGGCGAGCACGACCACCACCACGAAGGCCAGCACGAAGACGGCGTCGGCGATGCGAAGGCGCCGGCGGGCGTCGAGGACGCGGGCGACCCGTTCCGCCTCCTCGGCCTTCCACCCCTCCGGATCGGACCGCTGCCGCGCGAGCGCGTCGGCGTGGCGGGCCGCCTGCCGGCGGATCGCCCAGAAGCCGGGCACGATCTCGAGGAGGCCGATGGTGGCGAGGGCGAGCGCGAGGAGCCGCTGGTCGGGGACGGCGAGCAGCACCGTGAGGGCGGCGCCCAGGTTGGCCGCGCCGAGCAGGGTGAACACGAGGGCGTCGCGTCGCTCCCCCGCGAAGTACTCGTCGATGGCATGCCTCACGGCCGCCTGGGCGCTGGACGTCGTCATGGAGCTCCTCCCGGGCTGGGGATTCTACGGACTCCCGGGAAAGGCGAATGGACGCCGGTCAAGTCGGGTGGCGTTCAGAACACGACTCCCAGGGAGCCGAGGAAGGCGTACTCCTGCTCGCTCCGGGCCACGACGCCGGCCGTGCCGGAGCGGGCCCGCCACTGCCAGGTCAGCGAGAACTCGAGGCTCGGGTCGGGAACGCGCCACCGCGCCCAGGCCGAGAGGAGCGTCCGGCGGTCGGAGAGGGACACCATCTGCCCGGGAGGCTCGACGACGTTCGGCCCGGTCAGCCCGGCCAGGGCGTCGAACCACAGGGCGGCGCCGAGCACCGCCTCGTCGCGCCGGATCTCGAGGGAAGGGGCGAACCTCCCGCCGATGGCGTAGGCATAGCCGTTCGCGGTCACCACGGGCGGAAAGGTCGAGCCGGCCGGGAACGTGACCGGTCCCTGCAGGGCGAAGGGCTGGACGCCGCCGAAGGTGAGGGCGACGTCGAGCCCCGCCGCGAACGTCCAGGGCCCCGCGAAGGCGCGCCAGCGGAGGTCCAGGCCGGGCAGGCGCACGAGCGCGATGCGGTTCGGCTCGCCGTCGGCGAGGTTCCAGCGGTGCAGGCCGTACTCGTAGCCGACCGTTCCGGCGACGAGGAACTCCGCGCCGTGGCGGTCCTCCGGCGTCCCGTCGACGTCGCGGAGGAGCACGCCGGCGAAGGCGGTCCCGGTGTCGAAGAGGAGGTCCACCACCGCGTCGCCGGTGAAGGTGATGCCGAGGCCGATGCGCGACGCGTTTCCGTCGGCGAAGGCGAAGGTCGCCCGGCCGGGCTCCCCGTACCCCGGTGCACGGAAGAGGCTGGTGCCGGCCGAGAGCGTCACCACCGGGTAGGTGGCCTGGGCCGCGCTCTGGTGCAGGAGCCCCACGCCCGCCGCCACCACGAATTCGTGCCAGCCGCGGGTGCGGGGATCCCGGTCGGGAACCACCTTGTCGATCCAGTCGTGGAACTTCTTCACCGGGTTGAAGAGCCAGGCCATGGCCTTCGACGCCAGGGCGTCGCTCGATCGATCGAACCAGGAGGAGAGCTGGGTGAGCGCCTCGCCGATGGCGAGCCCCGCGGCCGGGGTCATGATCTGGTCGTTGATGGAGGCCGCCTCCTTGTACTCGATCACCTCCCAGAGCAGGGACGCTCCGAAGGTCCAGGCGAAGGCCTCGGGGATGGAGACGCGGCTGCCGCGCGCGATCAAGTAGTAGATGGTCCCGGCGGTCGGGTGCCCCACCATGTTGGTGCCGTAGTTGTCGGCGTCGAAGACCCAGCTTCCCGCCTGGAAGGTGAGCTTCTCCCAGGGGTAGACCGGCATCCGGACGCCGGGGACGGACGAAGGGGGGTCCTGGATCACGTACCCGATGAACGCCACCGAGACCGCCCCGAGCTCCTCGAGCCCCAGGCGGAGCCGGTGGGTGGGAGCAGGCTTCGTGTACGTGAACGTCGACCAGTCGAGCGCCGGGGCCTCCTCCGCCGGAGGGGTCCCCGCCTCGGCCGCCGGCTGGACCTCCGGCTCCACGCCGCGCGCCGCTCGAGGCGCGACGACGGCCAGGATGGCGAGGGCCACGACCCCCCGGTTCGCGTTCCGCACGCCGCCATCCTAGCCGACGCTCCTAGCGGCGGAACCCCCCGCCCCGGAAGCCCCCTCCGCCCCAGCTCCGGCTGCCACCGCGCATCCCCGCGCCGCCCCGGTCGAAGCTGCCGCCGGAGCCGTCGTGGGACCAACTCGCGCCTGCGGAGCGCTGGTCGCCGCGGGTCCGCGCCTCCTGCTCCGACTGCAGGGCCTCGCTCCGCTGCGGCGTGGCGTCGCTCCAGCCGCCGCCCGCATCGTGCTGCTGGAAGCTCCCGTTCTGGGCGTCGTACCGGTACACGTTCCCGTCGTGGTCGCCGTAGTACTCGTTGCCCGCCTGGGCGACCCGGGTGGTCTGGCCGCCGGGCCCCTTCACGGTCGCGGCCCCGAAGGTCTCCGACTTGCCGGTGGCGGCGTTCCCGACCGTCACCCGCTCGCCGGCGGCGCCGGTCCCGGTCCGTGCGTCGTAGGTCGCGCCGCGCGACCCGTGGGCGTAGTTTCCCGTGTAGACGTTCTCGACCGTCCCGCGCTGTCCCGCGCTCATCCGCCCGGTGGTGGAGTTGTAGGAGTGGGCCACGTTGCTCGACCAGGCGTTGCCGCTCCAGGCGTTGAAACCCCCCGAGGTCCGGGTCACGGCGCCGGTGCTTCCCCACTGGTGGTAGACGTTTCCGGTGGTGGCCGCCCAGCCGTTCGGCCCCCACGCGGCCGCGCCTCCGGGTCCCCACGCGGCGCCGTGCCACCCGTAGGCGGCCGGGCCCCAGTACGGCGCGGGCCCCCACATCGCGGCGCCGACGGCGAGCCCGAACCCGAACCCCATCGCCCAGCCGGTCCAGGGGGTCCAGGCCATGTTCACCGCGTAACCGTAGGTGACGGGTGGTGGAATCCACACGGTCGCGCCCACCCAGGCCGGGTAGACGTAGCCCGTCCCGTAGACGACCACGCCGTCCGGCGTCACCACCTCGCCCATGTAACCCGGGGTGTACCCCACGGTGACGTACCCGGGGTCGGCCGCGTAGATCTTCACCGAGGTCACGTAGAAGAGCGGGGAGGAGGGCGGGATGGAGTAGATGGAGGCCGGGACCATCGAGGCGGAGAGCCACGGCCCCCCGGGCGAGGCCGCCGTGAACCAGATGCCGAGGTAGAGCGAGTACCACTCGGTCGCCGACACCCGGATGATGGGGTCGGGGGAGTTCGCGACGTACTGCAGCGACGTGCCCGGGATGGGCCGGAGCTCGGGTGCCCCGGCGAGGCTGGGCGTGAAGGAGGCCTTGGCCCGATCCACCGTCGCCGTCTGGGGAACCCCGGCCGCGATGACCGCCGAGGCGGCCTGCGGCGTGCCGGGGACGGAGGCCTTCATGTTCTCCTTGGGGCTGCCGTCGGGAACCTTCGCGAAGTCGGGCGGGAGCGACCGGCCCGGCACGTAGGTCCACGGCCCACCGAGATCGGGCGCGGAGAACCACCGCCCGGTGACGAGCACGTAGGTCCGCTGGTCCTGGAGGTCGACGAGGAGGTTCCCGGTCGTGTTGGTGGCGTAGAGGAGGTTCGTGCCGTCGATGGGGACGTAGTCGGGAGCCCCCTGGGTCACGATGAGCTCGGTCGGGCGCGTGGCCACGAAGAGGACAGGGGGCCCGTTCGCGAGCGAGGGCATCTTCTTCGTCTGCTCGTCGGGGGAGCCGGAGAGGAGGTCGACCGAGCGGGTGGCCGCGAGCTGCCGGGCCACGTCCTCGCCGCCCGGCGGCGCCTTCCGCTCCACGACCCAGGGGCCGTCGAGGGATCGCGCCCCGAGCCAGCCGTCCCAGACGTGGACGTGGTAGGTCCCGCCGGCGTCCCGGAGGAGGAGCGCACGGGTGTTGAGGACGCGGGAGAGGCTCGTGCCCGGGACCGGGCGCAGCACCGGGTCGCCGTCGACGAGCACCAGCATCGCCGGGACCTGGCTCACGACGAACCGCGGCGGGTCGTTCCGGACCGGGACCTGGGCGGCGAGCTTCTCCGCGCCGATCACCCGGAGCGACTGCTCGAGCCGGTCGAGCGACATCGTGGTCACGCCGGTGGTGATGGCGGTCTGGATGTGGGCGCCGTTCCGGTCCGCGTCGGCGGGAGCGCTCGGGAACGAGGACCGCACCACCTTCACGTCGTCGAAGGAGACCGCCCGCCCGACCCGGTCCACCACGGTCACGGCGGTGAGGTCGACCACGCCGAAGGTGGCGTCCTTCGAGCCGTCGGGGAGGACCGAGACCGCGGCGTGGGCGGCGAGGCGGTACCCGTCCCAGGAGTCGAGCTGGGGCTGGAAGACCGTGTAGGTGACGCCGCCTTCCTGGAGCCGCTTCGGCCACGGGTCGGGCGTCACGTCCGCGGCCGGCGGTGGCGGCTGCGGCTCCTGGGCGCGGGGAGAGCCGGGTGCAGCGACGAGGAGCAGCGCGAAGAGGGGCCAGGCGCGGCGGGCGAGGGGCATCGTGCCTCCGATTCTACAGCGCGTCGGGGGCGGCGTTCCGGGCCGTAGCCCAGGGAGCGGCGGCCTCGGCGCAGGGCACCGAGGGGGCCGCCGTGGTCACGGCTCCGGCCGAATCGACGGTCGGCCGGAAGAGGACGAGGCAGCTCGGGTTCCCGTCGCCGTCGATGTCCGACTGGGCCAGGATGGTGAGTGCGTTTCCCGAGAGTCCGGCTCCCCCGTCCACGAGCGTCGCGTAGCAGCCGTAGGTCGAACCCTCCACGGTCCAGTCGATGGCCGAGGCGGCGGCGACGTCGGCGGCCGACCAGGGGCGCTTCGACGTCCCGCCCACGGTCGGGACGCATCCGGAGGGAAGGGTGGCCGGGAGTGCGTAGAACTGGCCCGCCATGGCGCCCGCGGCGGCCACGCGCTCCGACTGCCGGAGGGCGAGCTCACCCTGGTGGATGGCCTGCACCTGCAGCGGCAGCTCGGCGTACTTCACGCGCAGCTGGTAGCGGACGAAGTTGGGGATCGCGATGGCGGCGAGGATGCCGATGATCGCGACCACGATCATGAGCTCGATGAGGGTGAAGCCTCGGGCGCGGGACGGGTTCATCTCGGACCCCCCAGGGAGCAAGGGGCGGACCACGCGGAAGACCCCGGATTTCACGGGATTGTAGACCGACGGGGGTGGGTGACCGCGACCCGGGGTCCCGGGAGGGCCGGATTCCGTCCCGTGCGGGCCGACCCCTCCGCGTCACCGGCGTCCCGGTCGGGACGTCACCGTAAGTGAAATGCGGGTGGTTCCGAGAATCGTTCCATACGTGGAACGATGAGTATCGCGCCTGCGTATATACGCACTTACATGCGGTGGTTACCTTTCTCGCATGACCATGACCAACGTGCAGCGAGACGACGCCTTCCGCCTTCCGGTCCGCCGCGCCCTCCGGGGCGACGGCTCCGCGCTGGCCAGCTTCCTCTGCCCGATCTGCTACCGGGACGTCCTGGTCGAGGACGTGGCCTGCGGGCACCTCCTCCTCGTCCGGGATCGCTTCGGCGAGGTCTACTGCCGCGACCTGCGGGTCCGGCGCGAGTACCGGGAGTGCGAGACGGAGGTGGGAGAGCGCGGGACGCGAGCCGTGGAGCGCCTGTGCGAGCGGCTGGGGCCGTCGGTGATCCTCTACGAGCTCGTGGACCCGCCCCGAGGCGTGGATGCGACGACCAGCGTCCTCTTCGTCGTCGACACGGGCGAGGAACTCGAGGCCGCCACCGGCAGCTGACCCCTTTCGTGGAGGCACCAAGGTCGTACATCCGAACCCTCGCAGGGCTGCGACGAAAATGCCGTTGACCGCCGCGCGCGGGGTGAGACGATCCTCCGAAGGCGCGTCGGGCCTGGAGGGGGGACGTCGTGGAGAGACGCAGGAGGGTGAGGACCGGCGCGGGTCCGGACGGGACTCCGCCGGCTTCGGGGGGGCCGAGCGAGGCCGATCGGGCCTCGGAGCTCGAGCGGCAGAACGACGCCCTGCGCCACGCATCCGAGCAGCTCGACCTGCTCCGGGAGCAGTACTCCGACCTCTACGACTACGCGCCGGTGGGGTACGTCACCGTCGACGACCGGAGCATCGTCCACCGCGCCAACCTGGTCGCCGCGGCCATGCTCGGCGTGGCCCGCGGCGACGTCGCGGGAACGCGGCTCCTCTCCTACGTCAGCCCGGCGGACCGGACGGCCTGCGCGGCCTTCCTGAAGGACGTCTTCACGGCCAGCGCTCCCAGCGCCTGCGAGGTGGCCCTGGTGAAGGGGCGCTGGCGCGCGGAACACGTCCAGCTCGTGGCCGCGCCCGCCGCGACGGGGCGCGACCTCGGCCACGCCGGGCCCCAGGCGCGCATCGCCCTCGTCGACGTGTCGCAGCGGCGGAAGGCCGAGGAGGCCGCGCGCGACGGGGAGCGGCGGCTGGAAGCGGTCGTGGAGGCCATGGCCGAGGGCGTCGTGGTCTTCGACGCCGCGGGCCGGATCGAGTCCTGCAACACCGCCGCCGAGCGGATCCTCGACGCCACGGCCGAGGAGATGCGCGGGCGGACGTCGCTCTCCGGGGTTGCGGAGGCCATCCACGAGGACGGAAGCCCGTTCGCGGCCGAGGAACAGCCGGCGGCCGTCGTGCTCCGCACCGGCCAGGCACGGTGGAACGTGCTCCTCGGGCTCCCCCGCGACGCCGGAACCACCTGGATCCGGGCCAGCGCCGAGCCCATTCGCGACGCCGGGAGACGGGTGCGCGGTGCGGTGACCACGCTGGAGGACGTCACCGTGGCGCGAGCCCTGGAGGTGGAGCTCCGCGAGAGCCGGACGCGCCTCGATCGGGTCCTCGCCGCCGCATCGGACGGTTACTGGGAATGGGAGCCGAGGACCGGCCGGGCCCGGTTCAGCCCGAGGATGAGCGCCATCCTGGGCGGGCCGGAGGTCCAGACCGAGACGCTCGTGGCCACCTGGCCCGAGCGGGTCGACCCGGAGCACCGCGGGCGGGTGAAGGCGGGCATCGAGGGCGTGGTCAGCGGGGCCCTGGAGCGGATCGACGACGAGTACCCGGTGCGAATCGCCGGCGGAGCGTCGCGCTGGCTGCGCATCAAGGGCGACGCGGTCTCGCGGGATCGCGACGGGCGACCGGAACTCCTCGCCGGGACGGTCCGGGACGTCACCGCCTTCAAGGAGGCCGGTGCGGCCTTCCGGCGCAGCGAGTCCCTCCACCGCGCCATCGCCCACGGGATCCCGGGCGGCGCCGTGTTCCTCGTCGCGCCGGATCTCCGCGTCGTCCTCGCCGACGGCCCCGCCCTGGAGCAGGAGGGGCTCCACCGGGAGCAACTCGAGGGGATGCACCTCGACGGAGCCCCCCTCGGGTTCGACCTCACCCCGTACGTGTCGGCCGTGCACGCGGCGTTCCGTGGCGAGACCTCGAGCTTCGAGCGGTTCCGGCCCGGGCGGACCTACGCCGTCCGCGTCGCCCCGGTCCGCGACCCGCGCGGGGAGGTGTTCCTCGCGCTGGTGAGCGCCACCGACGTCACCCAGGTCAAGCGGGCCGCCGAGACCGTCGCCGTCCAGGCGCGCCTCGCCTCGCTGGGGACGCTCGTCGGGGGCATCGCCCACCAGATCAACAACCCGCTCGCCGGCGCCCTCGCCAACGTGGGGTCGGTCGTCGAGGACCTGCGGGAGCGGGCCGCGGCGCTCGCCTCCGGGATCCGGGTCGACCGGGACACGGCGATCCGCGACCTCGAGGACGACGTGGAGGCGCTCGAGGGCGCGCGGGAGAGCATCCAGCGGATCGCCCAGGTGGTGCGCGAGCTCACCACCATGGTGCGACCGGGGGTCCGGCGCGACCGGGTTCGCCTTTCCGAGGTCGTGCACGGGGCGCTCCGCTGGCTTTCCCCCACGGTCGGGGCGCGCGCCGACGTCCGGGTGGAGCGGAGCGAGGCCCCGGAGGTCCTCGGCTCGCCCCACCAGCTCGAGCAGGTGGTGGCCCACCTCGTCGAGAACGGGGCGCTCTCCATGCCGGACGGGCGGCGCGGGACCGTGGTGATCCGCGTCGGATCCACGCGCTCCCGCTGCGCCTTCGTCGAGGTGAAGGACGACGGCAAGGGGATGGCGCCGGAGGTGCTGGGGCAGGTCTTCGACCCGTTCTTCACCACCCAGGCCGTGGGACGGGGAAAGGGGCTCGGGCTCTCCATCGCCCACGCCATCGTCACGGCCCACGGGGGCACGATCGAGGCGACCAGCACGCCCGGGGCCGGGTCGACCTTCCGGTTCGAGCTGCCGCTCGCGCCCGACGCGGTCGGCGCCGCCTAGGCCCGCGCGCCGCTATGCCGAGGCCGCCGTCCGGGCGGCCTCCAGGGAGGCCCCGGCGCCGGCTCCGCCCTCGGTGGAGAGCGCCTTCACCTCGGTGTTCCACCTCCAGTACCGGTAGATCACCGGGTAGACGACGAGCTCGAGCACGAACGAGGTGAAGAGCCCGCCGACCATGGGAGCGGCGATCCGCTTCATGACGTCGGCGCCGGTGCCGGAGGCCCACAGGATGGGCACGAGGCCGACGAAGGTGGTGGCGAAGGTCATGAACTTGGGGCGCAGCCGCTTGGCGGCTCCCTCCACGATGGCGTGGTCCAGGTCGGCCAGGTTGCGGAGGCGTCCCTCCTTCCTGGCCCGGTCGTAGGCGATGTCCAGGTAGAGGAGCATGAAGGTGCCGGTCTCCGCGTCGAGGCCGAGGAGCGCGATGAGCCCCACCCAGACGCCCACGCTCATGTTGTAGCCGAGCAGCCAGACGAGCCAGATGGCGCCGATGGCCGAGAAGGGAACGGCCAGCGCGACGATGGCGGTCTTCGCGAACGACCGGGTCGAGAGGTACAGGAGCAGGAGGACGAGGAGCAGGGTGAGCGGGACCACGGCCCGCAGGCGCTGGGTGACCCGCTGCTGCGACTCCCACTCGCCGCTCCAGGCGACGGCGTGCCCCGGGGGGAGGGTGAGGCGGGACTGGAGCAGCGCGTTCGCCTCCTCCACGTAGCCCACCGGATCGCGCCCGGCCAGGTCGACGTAGACATAGCCGGTGAGGAGCCCGTCCTCGTTGCGGATCATCGAGGGACCGGAGGCGGTGCGGAGGTCGGCGAGCTGGGAGAGGGCCACGTGGCGCCTGCCGCCCTCGACGGGCACGAGCACCCGGCCCAGGGCGTCGAGGTCGCTGCGGAAGTCGCGCTGGTAGCGCACGTTCACCGGGTAGCGGGCGCGCCCCTGGATGGCCGTGCTCACGTTCTCGCCGCCGATGGCGGCCTGCAGGACCATCTGGGCCTCGTCGACCCCGAGGCCCTCGCGGGCGAGCGCGTCCCGCTTCCACTCGACGTCGAGGAAGTAGCCCTTGCCGGCCCGCTCGGCGAAGACGCCGCGCGTGCCGCGAACCTCGGGCAGGATGGACTCGACCTGCGTGCCGATCCGCTCGATCTGGTCGAGGTCGGCGCCGGAGATCTTGAGCCCCACCGGCGTGCGCATGCCGGTGGAGAGCATCTCGATGCGCCCCTTGATGGGCATGGTCCACGCGTTCGAGACGCCCACGAGGCGCAAGGCCTCGTTCATCTCCGAGACCAGCTGCTCGGTGGAGAGGTGGTCGGGGGTGATGCGGCGCAGCGAGGGGGCGAGCCAGGAGGGAGCCCAGCCGCTCCACCAGGTGTCGGTGCGGCGCCACTCCGAGACGGGCTTCAGCGTGACGACCGTCTCCAGCATGGAGAGCGGCGCCGGATCGGTCGACGTCTCGGCGCGCCCGGCCTTGCCGAGGACCCGGTCGACCTCGGGGAAGCGCTTCAGGATGCCGTCCGAGACCTGAAGCAGCCTCTGCGCCTCGGAGAGGGAGAGCCCCGGCATGGTCGTCGGCATGTACAGGACGGCCCCCTCGTCGAGCGGGGGCATGAACTCGGCGCCGATCTGCCGGTAGACGGGGATGGTGACGAGCACGAGCGCCAGCGCGCCCCCGATGACGAGGCGCCCGTTGGCGAGCGACCAGGTGACCACCGGCGCGTAGACCCGGGTGAGGAACCGGCTGACCGGATGGTGCTCCTCGGGATGGACCTTGCCGCCGGCGACGACGTTGGCCACCCGGGCGAGCCAGCGGGGCTTGAAGTCGAAGGTCCGGAAATGGGTGAGCGTCACCCGCAGGGCGGGGTCGAGGGTGATGGCGAGGAAGGCGGCGATGATCATCGCCAGGTTCTTCGTGTAGGCGAGGGGCTTGAAGAGGCGCCCCTCCTGCGCCTCGAGGGCGAGCACGGGCAGGAACGACACGCCGATGATGAGCAGCGCGAAGAAGCTCGTGGGACCGACCTGCTTCACCGCCGCGACGACGACGTCGACGTAGCTCCCCGGGCGCCCCTTCCGTTCCCACTCCTCGAGCCCCTTGTGGGTCTGCTCCACCACCACGATGGCGGCGTCCACCAGCGCGCCGATGGCGATGGCGATGCCGCCGAGCGACATGATGTTGGCGGTGATGCCCATCATCTGGAACGGGATGAAGGACAGCAGCACCGCCACCGGGATGGTGACGAGCGGGATGATGGCGCTCGGCAGGTGCCAGAGGAAGAGCAGGATGACGAGCGAGACGGTGACGAGGACCTCCACCAGCGTGGCCTGGAGCGTGTCCATCGAGCGGTGGATGAGCCCCGACCGATCGTAGATCGGGACGACCTTCACGCCCGCGGGGAGGCCCGGCGCCACCTGCGCGAGCTTCTTCTTCACCCGCTCGATGACCTGGAGCGCGTTCTCCCCCTGGCGCATCACCACGATGCCGGACACCGCGTCGCCGTTGCCGTCGAGGTCGGCGACGCCCCGCCGCATCTCCGGTCCGACCACCACCTGGCCCACGTCGCGGACCCGGATGGGAGCGCCCTTTCCGCTCGTGGCCAGCACCAGGTCCTCGAAGTCCTTCGCGGACCGGGCGTAGCCGCGGCCGCGGACCATGTACTCGGCGCCGGCGATCTCGAGGAGCCGGCCGCCGGAGTCGCCGTTGCCTCCCTTCACCGCCTCGACCACGCGCCCGATGGGGATGCCGTGTGCGCGGAGCCGGTTGGGGTCGAGGTTCACCTGGTACTGCTGCACGAAGCCGCCGAGCGACGCCACCTCGGCGACGCCCGGCACCGACTTCAGGTGGTAGCGGAGGTACCAGTCCTGGGCCGACCGCATCGCGGCCAGGTCGTGCGTGCCGGTCGGGTCCTCGAGGACGTACTGGAAGACCCAGCCGAGGGCGGTGGCGTCGGGTCCGATCTCGGTCTTCACCCCCTGCGGGAGCGAGGAGAGGACCGAGGAGAGCAGCTCCAGCGTCCGGGACCGGGCCCAGTAGATGTCGGTGCCGTCCTCGAAGACGACGTAGACGAACGAGTAGCCGAAATCGGAGTACCCGCGGACCGCCTTCACCTTCGGCGCGCCCAGCATGGCCGACACGATGGGATAGGTGACCTGGTCCTCGACGAGGTCGGGGCTCCGGTCCCATCTCGAGTAGACGATGACCTGGGTGTCGGAGAGGTCGGGGATGGCGTCGAGCGCCAGGTGGCGCATGGACCACCAGCCGCCCAGGCAGGCGGCGGCGGTGAGCGCGAAGACGAGGAAGCGGTTCCGGACCGAGGACTCGATGATCCGGTCGATCATGGCCGGCCGGCGACCTGGGCGGTGATGGCCGGGGAGCCCTGCCTCCCGGCGAAGGTGGCCTTGCAGGAGTCGGAGCAGAAGTAGTGGGTCTCTCCCCCGTGGGTGGACACCTTGCCCTCGGCGCGCGCCTTCACGGTGTCGACGTCCATCCCGCAGATCGGGTCCTTCGCGATCGGGCCCCTGGGCGCCGCGGCGGTGGCGCGCAGCTGGCTCTCCGAGTCGACGAGGAAGGCGCCGGACACCACGATCCGGTCGCCCGCGGAGAGGCCGGAGAGGACCTCGACCCGGCCGCCGGCCCGCCAGCCCGTCTCGACGGCGCGCGGCTCGTAGACGCCCTCGCCGGCCTCGACGAAGACGGTGCGGCGCAGGCCGGAGTCGACGATGGCGTCGACCGGGACGGTGAGCGCAGCGGGGCGCTCCACCGACAGCGCCACGTCGACGTACATGTCCGGGCGGAGCAGCATGCCGGGATTCTCGACCTCGAGCCGGATCTTGTGGGTGCGGGACTCCGCGTCGAACTGGGCCGGGACCTTGCTCACCACCGCGGTGAGCGTGCCCGGGCGCCCGGGAACCGAGACCGCCGCCTTCATGCCGGGGCGGGCCAGCTGCACGTCGCCCTCGAGCGCGTCGACGACGATCCAGACCCGATCCAGGTTGGCGATGCGGAACCATTCGGCGCCCCGGTCGAACTTCTGGCCGAGCGTGACGCCGCGGGCAAGGACCACGCCGTCGGTGGGGGAGAGGATGTCGATGGTGATCGGGACCTCGCGCCTCCGCGCCATCTCGTCGATCTGGCGGGTGGAGACTCCCATGCCCCGGAGCCGCTCCGCCGAGAACCCGACGTTTCGCTGGGGCGTGGTCCCGGCCGAGGTCACGACGTGGGTCGCGGCGCGGGCGGCGGGGTCGAGGTCCCGCGCGTCGATGGCCGTCAGGTAGGCCTGGAGCGGGCTGCGGAGCTCCGCCGAGAAGAAGGACGCGAGCTTCTCTCCCCGGTGCACGACGGAGCCGGTCGTCACCCCGGACATGTCCCGGATGGAGCCCTCCATCGCGGCGTTGAGCGAGTACACGCGGGTCTCGTCGGCGGCGACCCGGCCGAAGAGCCGCAGGGACTGGACGGTGGCCCCCTTCTCGGCGGCGGCGACCTTCACGCCCTGGAGCTGGCGGAGTCCGGCGTCGATGGCGACCGTGCCGGCCGGGCGGGCCGTGGAGGATCCCCCGGCCCCGTCCCGGATCGCCTCGAACGCCATCCCGCAGCAGGGGGCCGTGCCCGGGTGGTCGGCCTGGATCGACGGGTGCATCGGGCACTGGAATCGTGCCGGCTGCGCGGCCGCGGCGCCGGGACGCGGCGCGGAGCCCGGAAGGAGCCTTCCCGCGGCGAAGCCCGCGGCGAGAAGGCCCAGGGTGAGTGCGACCTTGGCGGCCCGGCGCATGGTCGCTCCGCCTACTTCGCGAGGACCCACCCGAACATCATGGCGTGGTCCTCGTGGGCGAGGTTGTGGCAGTGGGCCACGTACTTGCCCGTGAAGGTGCGGAAGTTCCGGTACATGGTGATCACCTCGGCAGGGTCGAGCGCGATGACGTCGTCCTTCCCGGTGTCGTCCGCGTGGCCGGGCACCGTGGTCGCCTTCTTCCCGTTGCGGGTGAGGATCTGGTGCTCCTCCATGTGGAAGTGCATGGGGTGGCTCCAGCCGCCACCGTTCTTCACGGTCCAGACCTCCGGCTGTCCCTGCTTCACCGTGGCGAGCGGGACCTTCATGTCGAACGGGTGCCCGTTGATGAGCCACTGCGTCTCGCCGCCGAAGTTGCCGCGCTGCAGGTCCCAGCTCCGCTTCGGGAGCGAGGCCAGGTTGGAGGGCAGGGTGGGCGCCGGACGCAGGACGGTGGAGGTCGTCGGCATCAGGCTGCTGTCGGGAGCGTCGTCGCCGATCACGATCTTGAGGAGCGGGATCTTGTAGGCGGGGTCGAGCCCGATGCGGGTGTTCTTCGACATCTGCCGGCCGTCGGGCATCTTGGCGGTGTTGACGAGGTAGAAGACATCCCCCTTCCTCGTCGGCTTCCCGTCGGCGGTCTTCGTGAAGTCGACGACCACCTCGTGGCGCATGGCGGGCCAGTTCTCGATGTAGTCCCGCACGATGGGGCGGGGCAGCAGTCCGCCGCCGGACGCGATCTGCGTCATCCGCATGGCCAGCTTCCCGTCCGGCAGCCGCCACTGCCCCTGGAGCTCGTTGCCCTTCAGGCCCATGTCGACGGCGGCCTTCGGGCCGCCCACCGACGACATGAGGCTGACCTCGAACTGGCGGGAGATGGCGGCGGTGAGGAACCGCAGGCGGTACTTGCGCCGGCTCACCGTCAGGGTCGGGTACGCCTTCCCGTTCACCGTGAAGACGTCGCCCACGAACCCGTGGTTGGGGAAGTGACGGAAGAAGGTCTTCCCCCACCACTCGGGGTGCGACTCGCCGCAGCCGTTGTGGAAGTCCTGGTGCGGCACGACGCCGTCGTCGAGGGCGATGTCGCCGAGGACGATGGGGAGGTCGTAGAGGACGTCGAAGGACCCGTCCCCGTTTTCCTTGCGAACGCCGGGGAGCCGGAGGCCCCTGGTCTCGTCGCCGGGATCCAGGATCGGGTCGTAGATGGGGTAGATCCCGGCCATGCCCTTGTAGACGTTGGCGCCCGTGTGCCCTTCCCGGTGGTCGTGGAACCAGAGGAACGACATCTTCTCGGCCTCGTCGCCGCCGGCGGGGTGGTTGAGGTAGAGGTTGTCGCACCAGTCGCCCGGCTGGTAGGCGTCGGGCTTGTGGTGCGGATTCCCGTCCGACTCCGCCGCCGTGTGGCCGTTGTGCAGGTGGGTGAGGAAGCCGTGCTCCGGGTCCCCGAAGTCCATCCGGTCGAGGCCGTCCGGGTTCTCGTCCAGCCGGTTGACGAAGCGGAGCAGGGCAGGCTTGCCGTACTCCGCGTTGATCATGGGGCCCGGGAACTGCCCGTTGAACCCGTAGATGGTCGTGGGGGGGAGCTTCCCGACGACGGTGCCCGCGGAGACGATCCGTCCGGTGGTGTCCCGGTAGGGGACGAGCGTACGCACCGGCGAGCTGGAGTAGGAGTGGGCGGCCACCTTGAGCTCGATCCGGTAGACGAGCGGCGCGGCCATGGACTCGCAGACGGTGCCGGACATCCCGGGGTACAGCTGGTGGGTGCCGCCGTCGCAGTCCTGGCTGCCTTCCAGGGGCCCGGGCCGGTTCGCCCAGCCGTCGCTCGACCCGGTCGGCTCGGGCGCGTAGGCCCGGGGAACCGGCATCGGCTCGGTGAAGGGCTGCAGGATGAGGGGGCTCACGGGGGACGCCTCGATGGCGTCGAGGCCGGTGCAGACCGCGGCGCGAGATCGCTTCGGCAGGCCGATCGCGACCATCGCCCCCGCGGCGGCGCTCCACTGCAGGACCTGGCGCCGGGTGATGGCACCCTTCGCGCTGGAACTGGACTTCTCCACGGTCGCGGGCAGCTTCTTCGTGTCGGCCATCGCCTGGTCCCCCCGACTCGACGTCGGGCTGAAAGTTGTCTCGCCCGCGAGGTCGGCCGTGTCTTCCGTGCGGAGCAGCGACCTCGCGAACTGCCCCACATCAGGCGAGACACGCGCGGGGGATGTCGCCGCCCCCCACGAGGCAATGACACCGCTTTGGGGCGTCAGCGAAATGTTCAGGCGAGCCGGGGCGCGCGCCGGCGGATTAGAGAGGAGACGCGGAGGAGCGAATGGCGAGAGGTCCCAGCCGGTTCGGAGTTGCGGCCGTCGCGATCGCAGCGGTCGGCCTGGCTGCGGCATCGGCATGGCTCTGGAAGCGGGATGACCGGGCCGGTCCAGGAACGGCAAGCTCCGCGCTCGGATCCGGGGAAGGGCCCGGAACGCCAGTCCGCGGCCTGTCCGCCAGCCGCCCGGATGCAAGGCCGGACGGCGTGCCCGGTGGATCCAGTTCCGGTGGTGATCCCGTCGCGTCTTCACCGGCTCTTGCCTTGCCTGCGCCGGCCCGAGCCGAGGGCGGCGCGTCGACGGGCGACGGGGCGTCACCGGGCGACGACCAAGCCAGCGACGAGGAACGCCGGGAGCGCGAGGGTCTCGAGTCGGGCATGGCCAAGCTCGTCCGCGACCTGGAGTTCAGTCCCGGTCAGAAGGAACCCCCACAGCAACTCGTGCATCCGCAACCCGAACCCTGGAAGCGCGACCCGGGCCGGGAAGGGCCGTCGCCGACCATCGAGGCGATCGTGCCGCGTCGGGCACGGGCGGCAGGGGGAGACCGGGTCTCCATCCGGGGTCGAAACCTCCGCGTGGTCCAGGTGATGTTCGGATCGGCGCCTGCCCGGCTCCTCTCGGCACGCGGCAACGAGGTCATCGTCGAGACGCCGCCGGGCTCCGCCGGCGCCGTGGCCGTCGCCGTCACGAACGACGACGGCACCTGGGCCGTCGCCACCGACCCGTTCGTCTACGGGGAGTAGGCGCCGTCTTCCCTCACCCGCGCGGCGCAGCGCGGTCGTTGCGATGGACCGCGCCGTCCTTCATCACGAAGAGGACCTGCTCCGTCATCCGGACGTCCTTCGTCGGGTCGCCCGGCACGGCGATCACGTCGGCGAGCTTCCCCGCCTCGAGGGTGCCGAGGCGATCGGCGACGCCGAGCAGGCGCGCGTTCACCGACGTGGCCGCCCGCAGCGCCTCGGCCGCGCTCATCCCGTTCTCCACCATGTAGCGGAACTCGCGCGCGTTCTGGCCGTGCGGGGTGACGGCGGAGTCGGTCCCGAAGCCGATGACGACGCCCTTCTCCACCGCGCGGCGGAACGTCCGGAACATGGCCGCGCGCGCCGCCATCGCCTTCTCCACCACGCGCGGGGGAGCCCCGAGCGCCTCGAGCCTCGCGTCGGTCTCGCTCGTCATGAGCGTGGGGACGAGGACCACGCCCCGCTTCTTCATGAGGTCGAGGGCCTCCTCGTCGAGGAACGACCCGTGCTCGATGGAGTCGATCCCGGCCAGCACGGCCCGCTTCGCAGCCGTGGCGCCGTGGGAATGGGCGGCGGTGCGCCTGCGCAGCGCGCGGGCCTCCTCGACGAGCGCGTCGAGCTCGGCCTGGGTCAGTTGCGCGGTGTCGACGTCGTCGCCCTCGGAGAGCACGCCCCCCGAGGCGCACACCTTGATGACGTCGGCGCCGAGCTTCACCTGCTTGCGGACCATGGCGCGGACGGCGTCGGGCCCGTCGGCCACCCCGTCGCCGGCGTCCTTCGCGAGCGCTCCCGGGCGGTAGCCGGTGACGTCGCAGTGGCCACCGGTGGAGCCGATGGCGTTCACGGAGACGAGCAGCCGCGGTCCCGGCACGTCGCCCGCGCGGATGGCGTTGCGCAGCCCCACGTCGATGAGCTCGCCGCTGCCTAGGTCGCGGAGCGTGGTGAAGCCGGCGAGGAGGGTCCGCCGCGCGTACACGGTCGCGTGGATGGCCTGCTGGGGGATGGGCTGCTTGAGCGCGTCGAGCTCGTCCTTCTTCCAGTCGTCCGACATCTCCGCCGAGATGTGGGTGTGCGCGTCGATGAATCCGGGAAGGAGCGTGGCGTCGCCGAGGTCGATCACGGTCGCGCCCGCGGGGATCGCCGCGGCGGGACCGGCCCCGACGATCCGGTCGCCCTGCACGACGACCAGGCCGGGCGCCAGGATCTTCCCGGAGCTCGCGTCGAACATCCGGGCCGCCTTCACCGCGGTGACCGGGGCAGGAGGGGCGACGGGCGCGGTGAGCAGGCCGAGGGCGAGGAGGGGCGCGATCATGGCGCTCGGCCATAACCGGGGTCGTACCCTGCGTCACGGGGAAACGCCCCCCCCGGCCCTCACTTCCTCGGCTTCAGGGAGGCGAGCAGCTCCTTCGCGGCGGTCCGGTCCATGTGGGCGAATCCGGCGAACTCCTGGCCGGAGAAGAGGGCCTCGGCGCCGTCGATGGTGACCTCGTCGCCGGTCAGGTACGGGCTCGCGTCGGAGAGCAGGTAGGCGACCAGGTTCATGAGCTCCCAGTGCTCCCCGAAGCGGCGGGACGGGATGCGGCGCAGGGCCTGCTTCTCCATCTCCGAGCCGGGCAGGAGCCGGCTGAAGGCCCCCTCGGTGGGGAACGGCCCCGGGGCGATGGCGTTCAGCCGGATGCCGTAGGCGGCCCACTCGACCGCGAGGGAGCGGATCATGGCGAGCACCCCCGCCTTCGCGCAGGCGGACGGGAGGACGAAGGCCGAGCCGGTGGCGGCGTAGGTGGTGGTGATGGCGAGCACCTCGCCCGGCTGCTTCCTCTCGATGAGGCGCCGGCCCAGCTCCATGGTTGCGTGGAAGGAGCCGTACAGGACGATCTGCACCACGGCGTTGAAGGCGTTCGGGGAGAGGTCCTCGGACGGGGCGAGGAAGTTCCCGGCGGCGTTGTTCACGAGCTGGTTCACCGGACCGAGCTCCGCCTCGATGCCGTCGAAGGCCGACTTCACGCTGGCCGGGTCGCGCACGTCGGCGGACGCGAAGGCGGCGGTGCCGCCCGCCTCGCGGACGAGCTTCACCGTCTCCGCGAGCGGGTCGGAGCGCCGGCCGACCACGCCCACC
>JBAVCR010000097.1:0-9432 GCA_049586815.1 Anaeromyxobacteraceae bacterium | reverse complement strand
GTCGTGGCGTGCGCGCGCCGCGTGGGGGCTGCGCCAGGTGGCCCGCGCCGCCGCGCTCGTCGCCACCGACCGGGAGCTGCGTCGGTCGGCGCTCCTCCCCACCACGCTCACCTTCCTCGGCTGCGCGACCCTGGCCGGGCTCGTCGCGCTCCGCAAGGAGGGGCGCTTCCTCGAGGTCTCCTTCGCGACCTTCGTCGCCCTCTCCTCGATGCCCCCCACCCTGCTCTGGCCGCTCTGGAAGCGGCTCGGCCTGGAGTCGCGCCGCGCCCTCGGCGCCCCGGAGGGAGAGGAGGAGCGCCCCGGCGAGCGATACGTCGCCCTCCTCTGGCGCGAGTCGGCGAAGGCGGTCCGGCAGGCAGTCGTGGTGGCGGTGGGGCTCATGCCGGTCTTCGTGGTGGTCGAGCTGCTCCCCGGGGTGGGCCACGGGGTCACCGTCGTCCTGGGGCTCCTCTGGGCCTGGTACTGGGTGGTGCTCGACGCGCTCGAGATCCCGGTGGAGCTCTCGCCGGGCCGGCTCGGCCCCGGCGAGCCGGCCTGGTTCGAGCGGCTCCTGATCTCGACGGGGTCCCGCTCGCGCTGGCTCCGGCCCGCGGGCGCGGCGGGGCGCTTCCTCGGGTGGCTCGCGCGGCCCTGGCGCCACCAGGCCTCCTTCACGGAGCGTCGCGCCTGGGAGTCGTCCGGCTTCGGCGCCGGGGCGGTGGCGTTCCTCGCCATCCCGGTCCTGGGCGTCTTCTTCCGGGCGGTGGCCATCACCGCGGCCACGGCGCTCGTGGTGCGGGACGAGCCGCCCTCGGCGCACCCCATCCCCGAAGTGGCGGCCCCGCCGGAAACTGCCTAACCTTGGCGGTGCCGTTCCCCTGAAAGGACCCTGCCATGCGAACCGCATTCCGCTTCGCCCTCGTCGGCCTCGCCGCCGCGCTCCTCCTCGCCGTCCCGGCCACCTCCCGCGCCGAGACCTACCTCGCACTGAAGGGCGGCGTCTGGGTTCCCACCGCCAGCGAAGGCTGGTCGGCCATCACCGGCGCCGGCTCGGCGATCGCGAGCGGCAAGCTCCCCGCCTCCGGCGACATCGAGCTCGCCTATGGCGCGACCCTCGGCATCATCGGCGCGCAGATCGGCGCCGGCTACATGTGGTCGACCGCGACCGACGCCTCGGGCGCCAGCGTGAAGACGAACGGCGTGCCCTTCTACGCGGTCGGCCAGCTCCGCCTGCCCATCTTCTTCATCCAGCCCTACCTCGAGCTCGGGATCGGCGGGTTCGCGAACTTCGCCAGCGCCTCGACGCCGGCGGCCGGCGGGAGCGTCTCGCAGAGCGCGACCAAGCTCTCCTTCATGGCCATCGGCGGAGCGGGCGTGGACTTCATCCTCGGGCCCATCCTGCTCGGCGCGGAGGCCCGCTACCTGTACATCACCGAGCAGACCTTCGACTGGGGCAACCTGAAGCCGTCGGGCGTGACCATCACCGCCAACGTCGGCTACGTGTTCTAGCCGCCGTCCGGAACCGGGAGGGCGGGCGCACCGACGCCCGCTCCCCTACGGCGCCTTGTCCGCCTCCTCGAGGATGCGGGAGCCCTCGATCGGGTTGATGCGGGCGAGGAGCAGGAGCTCCTGGTCGTAGTCGCGGTGGCGACGCACCTCGGCCGTCATCCGGTCGTCGGTGATCACGATGATCTTGAGGAAGCAGCCGTCCTTGCCGGCCGGCTTCCCCTGGAGCAGGTGGCGCACCCCCTGCCCGTCGGCGTCGGTCTCGGCCTCGTACACGCCGTCGTCGTCCCTGGTCGTGGCGTGCCCGCGATTCAGGAAGTTCGTGATCACTCCCTGCTTGTCCTGGCCGGCGAGCTCCCGGTCGGATCCGACGAGCGAGTAGCCCTGCGACGAAAGGAACTTGAGCCCGTCCACCCAGAGATCCTCGCAGGCCTTCGGGTAGCGGTAGTCCCGCATGGCGTCGCGGATGTAGGCGGGGCGCGTCCCGCCGGCGGTCAGGCTCTTGCAGCCGCCGAGCGCCAGGACGGCGACGATCATCCAGGGGATCCGGTTCCTCATCTCCACTCCTCCTCCAGCGTGCGCTTCAGGTCCTCGAGCGCGGGCAGGTCCTCGGTCCAGAGCAGGCCGAGCTGGACCTCGCCCGCGCCGGTCCGGGGGACGTAGCAGACCTTGAGGCGCCAGCGCTCCTGCTCGCAGGCCTTCTTGATCTCGAAGCGGACGCCGCGCCCTTCGCGGCGGACCACGTCGAGGGCCCGGGCAGCCTGTTCGGGAAGCTGCATGGCGCGACAGTAGACCACGGATCGTTCCGGCGCGCCGCACCCTGGCGGCCGATCCGGCCTAGCCGTGGGACGCGTCGCAGCGCAGGCGGCCGATGAGGGGAACGTGATCGGAGAGCCCGGCGAAGGGGCTCGCCCGGTCACCGAACCGGGCCGAGCCTTCGAGGTCGAGGAAGCGGACGCCGTTCCCGTAGAAGACGTGGTCGAGGTGCATCCGCATCCGCATGAAGCCGGCGGTGGGCCAGGCGCGGACGTCGCCCTGGTCGATGAGGCCGAGGACCTGCTGCGCGCTCGAGAAGCCGGCCTCCTCGGTGAGGTAGCGGAACACCGGCGACGCCGGTGCGGAGTTGAAGTCGCCGCACACCACGAAGGGCTCGCCCTGGGCGTGGCGCTCCACGAAGGCGGCCAGCGTGCGGGCCTCGTGCAGCTGGTTCACCCCCCAGCCCATGCGGGCCTGATGGGTCCAGAATCCGCGCGCGAAGGGCGTGGGGAGGGAGATGTGGGTGTTGAAGACGTGGAGCCTGCGACCCGAGGGGTCGGCCACGTGGATGTGGGCGCAGATGCGCGCCTGCTTGCGGTCGCGGAACCGCTCCACGTGGTGGTGGGTGATGTGGTGCGGTGAGTCGACGTTGTGCGACTCCACCCGCAGCCTCCGGGTGTTCACCAGGATGGCGAGGCCGTGGGTGGTGATGGCGAGGCGCCGGATGCGGTTCGCGTGGGCCCGGAAGTAGAAGCCGTCGTAGGGAAACGGGAGCCCCAGGTCGGCGAAGGCGCCCTCCATGCACCCCATGAAGGACTCGAGCTGCGTCTCTCCCCGGCGCTGGCGGCCGTGGGCCAGCCGGGAGCGGAGCGAGATGGTCTCGATCTCCTGCAGGCAGACGACGTCGGGGGCCGGGTCGAGGGAGGCGAGCGCCCGGGCGATGCGGTGCTCGGGCCCCCGGGTGGAGGCGAGCCCCTTCAGCGCGTGGCCGAAGTAGCGGACGTTGTAGCTGACGAGGCGGAGCGCGGGAGGCCGGACCATGGTGTAGGCGGATCATGTTCCCCGGACGCGGACGCCGCAACCGGCGGAACCGGACATGGCCTCGAACCGACCTGCCCCGGGCGGGACCGCCTCACGCACCGCGCGCCCCTGTAGGATCGCTCGATGCCCCCGTCCGACGGGCAACACCCCGAAGGAACCGAGTCGTGGAGCCTCGTGCCGGAGCGCCTCTCCTCCGAGCGGCGCCCCTACCTGCTCGTGGTCGCCGGCTCCCAGCTCGGCGAGATCTTCCCGCTCGAGGCGGACCGGGAGATCGTGATGGGGCGCGACCCTTCCTGCGAGATCCGCCTGCGCGACACCGGCGTGTCCCGGCGCCACGCCGGGATCGTGGCCAGCCCGGAGGGCACGCGGCTGCGCGACCTGGGCAGCACGAACGGCGTGTTCGTCGAGGGGGTCCGGGTCACCGACTGCCCGATGAAGGACGGCCAGCGGATCCAGGTGGGGATGGGCACGGCCTTCAAGTACTGCCTGTGCGACGACCTGGAGATCGGCTTCCAGCGAAGGCTCGCCGAGGGCGCGCTGCTCGATCCGGAGACCGGCCTCTACAACCGCCGCCACTTCGACGACCGGCTGGCCGCCGAGCTCGTCACCTCGCAGCGCTACACCCGCCCCATGTCGCTGCTGCTCGTCGACGTGGACCACTTCCGGCGCGTGAACGAGCTCCACGGGCGCGCCGCGGGCGACGAGGCCCTGTCGCTCGTGGCACGCCTGGTGAAGTCGGCGGTGCGTCGCGAGGACGTGCTCGCCCGCATCGACGGCGAGGAGTTCGGCGTGGTGGCGCGGGAGACGCCGCTCTCCGCCGGGCGGGCGCTCGGCGAGCGGATCCGCAAGGCGGTGGAGGCGGGGCGCATCACCGCGCGCGGCCAGGACCTCCTCCTCACCGTGAGCGTCGGGGTGGTGGGGATCGACGGGCTGGCGAGCTACACGCCCTCCCGCACCGAGCGCGAGGCCATGGCCCTCGCCGAGGGCGCGCTCCGCCGCGCCCTCGACGCCGGGGGGAACCGCGTCGAGGGCGAGGGGCCGCTGTCGCTCCCGTAGGGACGGCAGCGCTCCGGCGGTGCCGTCAGTTGTTCACTTCCTCGAAGGCGCCGACGGCGTTGAGGAGCTTGAGGGTGGCGAGGTCGACGTTGAGGGACTCGGCGACGAGGCCGACCTCGGCCTGGCGGAGCGTCTGCACCGAGTCGGTGGACTCGAGGTAGGTCGCCGCGCCGGCCTTGTAGGCCACGTCCACCAGCCGCGCGTTCTCCTGCGCGAGCCCCGTCCGCTCCTTCGCCTTGGCCCGGTTCGCCACCGCCCCCTGCAGGTCGAGCTGCGCCTCCTTCACCCGCGTCACCGCGCGCAGGTCCGTCTGCCGCTTCGCCGCGTCCGCCTCCGCGATCTTCGCCGTCGCCTCCCGGATCGACGCCTCCCGCAGCCCGCCGTCCAGGATCGTCCACGAGAGCCCCACCCCGACCTGCCAGGTGAACGCGTTCGGGTTGAACGTCGTCGTGCTCGCGTAGCTGTACGAGCCGAATCCCCCGATCGACGGCAGGTACTGCATCAGGATCCGCGTCCGCTCCCCCTTCGCGAGCTCCAGCGCCTCCGTCGCCGCCTTCACGTCCGGCCGCAGCGAGAGCGCCTGCTGCTCGAGCTCCGTCTCCTTCCCCGAAGGCTGCGGCGGCGCCGTCGGGATCACGATGTCGAAGTCGTCCGGCCGGTCGAGCGCCGTCGCCAAGGCCAGCCGCGCACGCTGGAACTCGATCTGCGCCCGCTTCAGATCCTCCTCCGCCTGCGCCCGGTCGATCTCCGCCCGCAGGAGACCCACCTTCGTCCCCGTCCCCGCCTCGAACCTCACCCGCGAGTCCCGCTCCCGCTCCTTCGTCAGCACCACCTGCCGCTCCTGCACCACCGTCAGCTCCTGCAGGCTCGCCACCCCGTAGTACAGCTGCGCCACCGCGAACAGGATGTCCCGCCGCGCCTGCATCACGTTGTAGTCGATGACCCGTTCCGCCTTGTACGCGTTCGAGATCAGGAACCACGCCTGCGGCGCCACCAGCGCCTGGTTCAGCCTCACCTGCCCCTGCACCGCCGTCAGCGGCTGGATCACCGACGACGACACGCCGCTCGGGTACACCAGGTAGTTCGTCGGGTCTCCCGGCACCGACCCTCCCGCCGCAGGGCCCTGCGCCGTCCCCATGTCCCGCACCCAGTACCCCGTCGGCAGGTCGAACGACACCTCGTACTGGTTCCGCACCACCTGCGCTCCCAGGTTCACCTGCGGCAGGTAGCTCGACCACGCCTTCCACGTAAGCTCCCGCGCCGCCTGCACCTTCGCGTCCAGCTGCTGGATGTCCAGGTTCTGCGACCGCGCCGAATCCAGCGCCTCCCGGAGCGTCAACACCTTCCTCGCCCCTCCAGGCGCCGCCGCCGTCGCCGTCGCCGGCATCGCCCGCTCCCCGGGCCCCACCGCCTGCGCCACCACCAGCGCCGCCAGCATCCCCATCGATGTCATGTCACGTCCCCCGGCCCGCCGGCCTCGGGCCGGGCGGCGAAGAAAAGCGAATTGTCATTCGCGCGATGTAATTGCGCGTTCGCTTCCCTGGCGCAAGGGAATTCTTCGGGACGACACCCATGGGTTCCCCGCCAGGGCGAAGCGCCACGGGCGGCGCGCCCAGGCCCCGGCGTGGTCGACACCGACGCGGGAGGTCCGGACGATCCGCTCCTCCGGCGGGGGACCCTGCTCGATCCAGAGCGAACCCCGGGAGAGGTCCTGGCCGGTGTGACGGGCGGTGTCGAGGGCGAGCGCCCTGCAGAGGTTGCCCGGACCCCGGGTGGAGTGGAGGCACCCCTCGAGCGGCTCGGCCGCGCGCAGGAGCACGGCGGCCGGGAACCCCGCGGGCCCCGTGACCACGTTCATGCAGTGGTGGAGCCCGTAGATCCGGTAGACGTAGGCGTGCCCGGGCCGGCCGAACATCACCGCCGCCCGCGGGGTGGAGCCGAAACGGGCATGCGAGGCCCGATCGTCCGGGCCGTGGTAGGCCTCGGTCTCGACGATGCGGGCGGCCCGGCGCACGGCCCCGTCCTGGTGCACGAGGACCTTGCCGAGGAGGTCGCGGGCCACCACGCGGGTGTCCCGGTCGAAGAAGGCGCGGGGAAGCCTCGCTCCCATGGGGGCCCGGAACGGTATCGGAGAGGCGCGGCGGCGGCAATCGCGGTACATCTCTTCCACCGTGCGCCGCGCCAAGATCGTCTGCACGCTGGGCCCCTCCAGCGAATCCTCCGAAGTCGTCCTCCAGCTCCTTGAGACGGGCATGGACGTCGCCCGCCTCAACTTCTCCCACGGGTCCCACGAGGATCACGCCCGGGCCATCGAGCGCGTCCGCGCCGCCTCGCGGCAGCTCGTCCGCCCGGTGGCCATCCTCCAGGACCTGCAGGGGCCGAAGATCCGCACCGGCCCGCTCGCCGCCGGGCGCGCCGGCGTCCCGCTCGCCGCCGGGGACCGGCTCGTCATCACCACCGAGCACGAGGTCGTCGGCGACGCGCGGATGATCTCCACCACCTACCCGTTCCTGGCCCAGGACGTCCGCGCCGGCGACCGGCTGCTCGTCGACGACGGCCTCCTCGAGTTCCGGGTGCTCGACACCGACGGCGTGCGCGTCACCGCCGAGGTCCTCGAGGGCGGGCTCCTCAAGGAGCACAAGGGCATCAACCTGCCCGGCGTGGCGCTCCGGGTGGGGGCGCTCTCCGAGAAGGACCGCGCCGACCTGCGCTTCGGCGCCGAGCGCGGCGTGGACCTGGTCGCGCTCTCCTTCGTGCGCAGCGCCGGCGACGTGGAGGAGGCCCGGGGCGTGCTCCAGGCGCTCGGGCGGGTCGTGCCCATCATCGCCAAGATCGAGAAGCCGGAGGCGCTCGAGAACCTGGACGAGATCGCCGAGGCCGCCGACGGCCTCATGGTGGCCCGCGGCGACCTCGGGGTCGAGGTGCCCGCCGAGCGGGTGCCCATCCTCCAGAAGGCCATCGTCGACAAGGGCAACCAGCTCGGCAAGCCGGTCATCATCGCCACCCAGATGCTGGATTCGATGATCGAGCACCCGCGCCCCACCCGGGCCGAGGCCAGCGACGTCGCCAACGCCATCTGGGACGGGGCCGACGCGGTGATGCTCTCGGGCGAGTCGGCGAGCGGCCGCTTCCCGCTGCTCGCCGTGCAGACCATGGACCGCATCGTGCGCGAGGCCGAGCGGAACCTCTTCCTCTCCCGGACCCATCCGCCCGAGGCCCCCCCGCACCCGGTCCCCATCAACGACGTGGTGGCCGCGGCGGCCGTGCGCGCCGCCCTCGACTCCAGCGCGCGCTGCATCGCCTGCTTCACGGTAGGTGGAACGACGGCGCGGCTCTTGAGCCGTTACCGCCCCCACGTCCCCATCGTGGCCTTCTCCCCCGAGCAGCCGGTCCGGCGGCGCATGGCCCTCTACTGGGGCGTCCTCCCCCGCATCATGGAGCCCATCCGCGACCCGGACACGATGGCCCGGCTCGTCTCCGACCGGCTCCTCCAGGACGGGCTGGCCGGCCCGGGCGACCGGGTGGTCATCGTCTACGGCTCCCCGCTCGGCGAGCCGGGGGCGACGAACTCCATCCGCATGCACGAGATCCCGCACGAGCCGCCGCCGCGGAGGCGCTACAGCGTTCCCATCTAGCCCGCGTTAGAGGGAGCACCCATGGACATCCCGGCCCTCCAGCGCGCGATCGGCCAGCAGGGGCTCGACGGCTGGCTCCTCTACGACTTCCACGGACAGAACCCGACCGCGCTCGGCGCGCTGGGGCTCGGTGGGCACATGCTCACCCGCCGCTGGGCCTACCTCGTGCCCGCGCAGGGCGAGCCCAGGCTCCTCGTGCACGCCATCGAGCGCGGCTCCTTCCCGGACCACGTCCCGGGGCGGCGCGAGAGCTACGCCTCCTGGCAGTCCTTCCGCGCCGGGCTCGAGTCGATGCTCGCCTCGCTGCCGGGGCGGCGCCTCGCCATGGAGTACTTCCCCATGGCCGGCATCCCCTACCTCTCGCGCGTGGATGCGGGCACCCTCGAGCTCGTCCGCTCGCTGGGGGCGGAGGTGGTCTCCTCCGCGGAGCTCGTCCAGCAGTTCCTCTGCCGCCTCGACGACCGGCAGATCGAGAGCCACGGCCGGGCCTGCCGCTTCATCGACGAGGCCAAGGACGAGGCCTTCGCGCGGGTGAAGGACCTGCACCGCCGCGGGATCGCGCCGGCGGAGCACGAGATCCAGGACCTCCTCATGGCCCGCTTCGCGGAGGGCGGTCTCCTCACCGACCACCCGCCCATCGTCGCCGTGAACGGCCACGCCGGCGACCCGCACTACGTGCCCTCGAAGGAGCGCCCGACCCCGATCCGCCCGGGCGACCTGCTCCTCATCGACCTGTGGGCGAAGGAGGCGCGCCCCGACGACCCTTACGCCGACATCACCTGGATGGCCTTCTGCGGCGACCGTCCCGCGGCCCGGGTCGAGGAGATCTTCCGGATCGTCGCCGACGGCCGCGACGCCGGCTTCTCGCTCGTGGAGCGCGCCTGGAAGGAGGGGCGCAGGCTCGAGGGCTGGCAGGTCGACCGGGTGGTGCGCGACCACATCGCCGCGAAGGGCTACGGCGACCGGTTCGTCCACCGCACCGGCCACTCCATCGGCTTCGCGTCGCCGCACGGCGACGGCGCCAACATGGACGATCTCGAGACCCACGACACCCGGGCGCTGGTGGAACGCACCGCCTTCTCCATCGAGCCGGGCATCTACCTGCCCGAGGACGGCATGGGCGTACGCCTCGAGATCGACGTGGTGCTCGCCCCGGGCGGTCCGCGCATCTTCTCGAAGCTGCAGCAGGAGCTGGTGCGGCTCGCATGAGCGAGGCCATCCCCGGCCTGCCCGCGGCGCCGCCGCCCCCGCGCCCCCGCCCCGCCTCGGCGGTGATCCTCTGGCGCGACGGGCGGGAGGGGCGCGAGGTCTTCTGGGTGCGGCGCGGCGAGGGGCTCCGCTTCGCCGGCGGGTTCCACGCCTTCCCGGGGGGGCGCGTCGACGAGGACGACGCCCGGGTCCCGGTCCCCGGCCTCGAAGGCGAGGACGCCACCCACGTGGCCGCCGCCTGCCGCGAGCT
>JBAVCR010000096.1:0-6074 GCA_049586815.1 Anaeromyxobacteraceae bacterium | reverse complement strand
CCACCAGAGCCCGAGGGCCGCGCCGGCGACGATCGCCAGCACGGTGACGACGAGCGGCGCCGCGCTCGGGGGGCGGATCGAAGTGCGGGGCCTGTCCTCGGGTTCCATCGCTCCTCGCTTTCGGTCCACCCCGGGAACCGCCGGGGCGCACCGAGCATTCTGCCTCCATTTCCGCCCTCCGGAAACGAAGAGGCCGGCGGCTCTCGCCACCGGCCTCGACGGTCTTGGGCTTTGGGAGGGCGCTCGAGGGTTACCTGGCCTCCTTGGCGGCGACGGCAACGAACGCGCTCTGGATCTTCTTCATCGATTCACCTCGTGGAAGGTTGGCTCGAGCTCGGCCCGCGGCCGACGGGACTCCTGTAGGCAGGGGGCGTGCCGAAACCGGCAGAAGGAAAAACACAGCCATGTCGGACGGTTGCCGAATTCGACCTGCCCGGGATCCAGGCAGGGCCCGGGGAGAAACGGGGCAGCGTCCCCGGTCCCGTCCCATTTCCCCCCGCCCGCCGCGGGAAGGTGGGGGTTAGGTTCCTCCCATGATCCGCGTCGGGGTGGCCGGCTGGGACTACGACGACTGGCGCGGGCCCGTCTACCCGGACCCGGCGCCTCGCGGGTTCGACCCGCTCGCCTGGCTCGCCGGGTGGTTCGACGCCATCGAGGTGAACTCCACCTTCTACCGCCCGGCCGCGCCGGCCGCGGTGGGCTCCTGGATGGCCCGGGTCGACGGACGCCCGGACTTCCGCTTCACCGCCAAGGCCTGGCGGCGCTTCACGCACGAGCGGTCCGCCTTCGACGCGGCCGACGTCCGCGCCGCGCGGGCAGGGCTCGACCTCCTCCACGAGGGCGGCCTCCTCGGCGCCGTGCTCCTGCAGTTCCCCTGGTCGTTCAAGCGGGACGAGGCGAGCCGGGAGTGGCTGCGCGACGTGACGGCGGCGTTCCGGGGATTGCCGCTCGTCCTCGAGGTCCGCCACGCCTCCTGGGACGTGCCCGGCTTCTACGCCTCCCTCGCCGAGCAGGGGATCGGCTTCGTGAACGTGGACCAGCCCATGTTCCGGGGCTCGCTCGGCCCGAGCGCGGTGGCCACCGCGCGGGTCGGCTACGTGCGCATCCACGGACGGAACGTGAAGGACTGGTTCCGGGCCGGGGCCTCCCGCGACGAGCGCTACGACTACCTCTACGCTCCCGGCGAGCTCGTGCCCTGGGTGGAGCGGGCCCGCGAGGTGGCGGCCTCACCGCGGGTCACCGACGTCTACGTGGTGACGAACAACCACTTCGGCGGGCAGGAGGTGGTGAACGCCCTCCAGCTCCGCTCGATGATCGAGGGGCGCCGGGTGGAGGCCCCGGAGACGGTGCTCCGCGCCTTCGGCCCGGCCCTCGCTCCCTACGCAGCCGCGGTCACTTCCCCTTCTTCCGCGGCTCCTTCGCCGGAGCCTCCGCCGGGCGGGTCCCTTTCTTGAACGAGAGCCCGCCGCCCTCGCCCTCGTCGACGACGACGTGGTCGCCGGGGACGAAGTCGCCGGAGAGGAGCTTCGTGGAGAGAGGATCCTGGATCATCCGCTGGATGGCGCGCTTCAGCGGCCGGGCGCCGTAGACCGGGTCGTAGCCGGCGTCGGCCACCGCCTCGCGCGCCTTCTCGGAGAGCTCGAGCGTGATGTGCCGGTCGGAGAGGAGCTTGCGCAGCCGCGCCAGCTGGATCTCCACGATGTGGGAGAGGTCCTCGCGGGAGAGCGGACGGAAGACCACCACGTCGTCCACCCGGTTCAGGAACTCCGGCTTGAACTCGGCGCGCAGGGCCTCCATGGCCGCCTCGCGCATCTCCTTGACCGAGTCCTTGCGCGCGCCGAGCCGCATGATGTGCTCGGAGCCGACGTTGGAGGTCATGATGAGCACGGTGTTGCGGAAGTCGACCGTCCGCCCCTGGCCGTCGGTGAGCCGGCCGTCGTCGAGGATCTGCAGGAAGACGTTGAAGACGTCGCGGTGGGCCTTCTCGATCTCGTCGAAGAGCACCACCGAGTAGGGGCGACGCCGCACCGCCTCGGTGAGCTGGCCGCCCTCCTCGTAGCCCACGTAGCCCGGAGGGGCGCCGATGAGCCGCGAGACGGCGTGCTTCTCCATGTACTCCGACATGTCGATGCGGATCATGGCGTCGTCGTCGTCGAAGAGGAACTCGGCCAGGGCGCGCGCGGTCTCGGTCTTCCCCACGCCGGTGGGGCCGAGGAAGATGAAGGAGCCGATGGGCCGGTTGGGGTCCTGCATGCCGGAGCGGGCGCGCCGCACCGCCGCCGAGACCACCTGCACCGCCAGCTCCTGCCCGATGACCCGCTCGGCGAGCCGCTTCTCCATGGAGAGGAGCTTCTCCTTCTGCCCCTCCATGAGCTTCGACACCGGGATGCCGGTCCACTTGGAGACCACCTCGGCGATCTCCTCCGGGGTGACCTCCTCGCGCAGCATGGCGCCCTGCTTCTGGGCCTCGGCGAGGTCCTTCTGGACCCGGTCGATCTCGGCCTGCACGCCGGGCAGCCTGCCGAACTTGATCTCGGCGGCCTTGTTGAAGTCGGCCTTGCGCTCGGCGTCGGCCTGCTCGGTCTTCACCACCTCGAGGTCGGCGCGCAGCGCGGAGAGCTTCTGGATGAGCCCCTTCTCCCGGTCCCAGCGCGCCTTCAGGCCGGCGAACTGCTCGTTCAGCCCGGCCATCTCCTTCTCGACGTCTGCGAGGCGCCGGCGCGAGGCGTCGTCCTTCTCCTTCCGCAGGCCCTGCTTCTCGATCTCCAGTTGGCCGATGCGGCGGCGGATCTCGTCCACCTCGGTGGGCATCGAGTCGATCTCGATGCGCAGCCGGCTCGAGGCCTCGTCGACGAGGTCGATGGCCTTGTCGGGGAGGAAGCGGTCGGTGATGTAGCGGTTCGAGAGGCGCGCCGCGTCCACCAGCGCCGCGTCCTGGATGCGGACCTTGTGGTGGACCTCGTAGCGCTCCTTCAGGCCGCGCAGGATGGAGACGGTGTCCTCCACGGTGGGCTCGCCCACGAAGATGGGCTGGAACCGCCGCTCCAGCGCCGGGTCCTTCTCGATGTGCTTGCGGTACTCGTTCACGGTGGTGGCGCCGATGGCGTGCAGCTCGCCGCGGGCCAGCGCCGGCTTGAGGAGGTTTCCGGCGTCCATGGCCCCCTCGGCGGCCCCGGCGCCCACGATGGTGTGCATCTCGTCGATGAAGAGGATGATCTGCCCCTCCGAGGCGACCACCTCCTTCATGACCGACTTGAGCCGCTCCTCGAACTCGCCGCGGAACTTGGCGCCGGCGACGAGCGAGCCCATGTCGAGGGAGAGGATCTTCTTGCCCGAGAGCCCCTCGGGCACGTCGCCGTCGACGATGCGCCGGGCCAGCCCCTCGACGATGGCGGTCTTGCCCACGCCCGGGTCGCCCACCAGCACCGGGTTGTTCTTGGTGCGGCGGGAGAGGATCTGGATGGTGCGGCGGATCTCCTCGTCGCGCCCCACCACCGGGTCGAGCTTCCCCTTGCGGGCCAGCTCGGTGAGGTCCTTCGTGTACTTCTCCAGGGCGCGGTACTGGCTCTCCGCCTCCGGGCTCGTCACCCGGGCGCCGGCGCGCATGTCCTTCACGGCGCCGCGGATCCGGTCGGCGGACGCGCCGGCGGAGCGGAGCGCCTCGCCCGGCGGGCTCTTGTCCTCGGCGGCGGCGGCGAGCAGGTGCTCGGTGGAGACGTACTCGTCCTTCAGGCGCTTCGCCTCCTCCTCGGCGCGCTCCAGCAGCTTCTGGAGCCGGTTGCCGAAGTAGGGCTCGGAGCCCCCCTTCACGCGGGGCACGGAGCGCAGCTCGTCCTCGAGGCGGCTCTCCACCTGCTGGGGGTTGGCGCCGATGCGCTCGAGGAGCGGCTTCGCCACGCCGTCGTCCTGGTGGAGGAGGGCGAGGAGGAGGTGCTCGAGGTCGATCGCCTGGTGCTCGCGCTTGCGGGCCTCTGCCTGGGCCTCCTGCAGCGCTTCCTGGGCCTTCACGGTCAACTTTTCGGGTCGCATGCCCGAAAAAGGTAAGTCCCGGAACATGCATGGCAAGTGCCGGATTGGGGCCTCCCCGACACGGACGGGGCGCCGCGTTCGCCGGCCGATTAGGGGCCACGGGTGGCCGATCCCGCACCCCGCACGCCCTTCCAGGCCCCCTCCATCCTCTCCGTGGGGCGCGTCCTGCCCCCGAACCACGTCGACCAGGAGACGCTCACCGCGGCGCTGCGCGCCCACTGGGGGCGCCGGCACTGGAATGCCGACCGCCTCGAGGAGCTGCACCGCGCGGTGAAGGTGAAGGGGCGCCACCTGGCCCTGCCGCTCCCGGAGTACGCCGGTCTCGACTCGTTCAAGAAGTCGAACGACGCCTGGATCCAGGCGGCGGAGGGGCTCGGCGCGGAGGCGATCCAGGTGGCGCTCTCCCGGGCCGGGCTCTCCCCGGGCGACGTCGACGCGCTCGTCTTCGTCACCGTCACCGGCCTCGCCACCCCATCCATCGACGCGCGACTCGTGAACCGGCTCGGGCTCCGCCGCGACGTGCGGCGGGTGCCGATCTTCGGGCTCGGGTGCGTGGCCGGCGCCTCCGGGCTGGCGCGCCTCTCCGACCTGCTGCGCGGCTTTCCGGGGGAGGTGGGGGTGCTCCTCTCGGTGGAGCTCTGCTCGCTCACCCTCCAGCGGGAGGACCCGTCGGTGGCGAACGCGGTCGCGTCCGGCATCTTCGGCGACGGCGCCGCGGCGGTGGTGCTCGGCGGCGGCGGCCGGCCCGGGACCTCGACCGGCGGACCCCGGGTGATCGCCACCCGCGCCGCCTTCTACCCGGACACCGAGTGGGTGATGGGCTGGGACTTCACGGACAGCGGATTCCAGGTGGTGCTCTCCGCCGAGGTTCCCCGCATCACCCGCGAGAACATCGGGCGCGACGTGGACGCCTTCCTGGCGGCCCAGGGGCTCCGGCGCCCCGACGTGCGCCACTGGATCGCCCACACCGGCGGCCCCAAGGTGCTCGAGGCCTTCCAGGCCGCGCTCGAGCTGCCCGAGGGCGCCCTGGAGCGATCCTGGCGGTCCCTCGAGGAGGTGGGGAACCTCTCCTCCGCCTCGGTGCTCTTCGTCCTCGGCGACCTGCTCGACGCGGGCGTGGCCCGCCCCGGCGACCTGGGCCTCGTCGTGGCCATGGGGCCCGGCTTCTGCGCCGAGATGGTGCTTCTCCAGTGGTGAAGGGAGGTCGCGCGTGAGCTGGCTCTGGGCCTACCTGGCGCTCCTCGGCCTCGTCGCCGGCGAGCGCGGCGCGGAGCTCGCCGTCTCCGCCCGCAACGCGCGCCGCCTGCTCGCGCGCGGGGGCCGGGAGTCCGGGAAGGTGCTCTACCGGGTGATGGTGGCCTTCCACGCCGTCTTCCTCCCCGCGCTGGCCCTCGGCGCCATCGCGCACCCCGAGCCCCCGTCCGCCTGGGCGCTCCTCGCCGTGGCCGGGGCGTTCCTCGCGCAGGGGCTCCGCTGGTGGGCCGTGGCCACCCTCGGCGAACGCTGGAGCACGCGGGTCATCGTGGTGCCGGGGGAGCGGCCGGTCACCGCCGGCCCCTACCGGTGGCTCCGCCACCCCAACTACCTGGCGGTGATCCTGGAGATGGCCTGCCTGCCGCTCGCCTGGGGCATGTGGCGGCCGGCGCTCTTCTTCACCGTCGGCAACGCCCTCATCCTCTGGGTGCGCATCGGGGACGAGGAGCGGGCGCTCGGCCCGGAGTGGCGGCAGGCCTTCGGCCGGAAGGGGAGGTTCCTCCCGTGAACCCCGCCGAGCAGGCCGTGGCCGGGGAGATCCGGCGGCTCGTCCGGGAAGAGCTCCGCGCCCGCGTCGAGTTCGCCGACGACGAGGAGCTGGCCTCGCGCCTCGACTCGCTGGCGCTCCTCTCGCTCGTCGTGGCCGTGGAGGATCGCTTCCACGTCGTCCTCACCGAGGAGGACGCGGCCCGGGCCCGCTCGCTCGCCGACCTGTCGCGCCTCGTGGCCGCGCGCGCCCCCGCGGAGCTCCTCCCGTGACCCGGCTCGTGGGCCCTCCCGCGCCCCGGCCG
>JBAVCR010000095.1:0-4113 GCA_049586815.1 Anaeromyxobacteraceae bacterium | reverse complement strand
CCTCCACGAGGGCGAGCCCCTTCTGCGAGGTGACCCCCGCCACCCGCCCGCCCGCGGCGGCGTGGCCGCGCACCACCGTCTCGGCGGCCGAGCCGGAGGTGGCCCGCGCGTGGATGGCGATCCCCTTCTCCCGCGCGAAATCCACCGCCTCGGCGTTCAGCACCTTGGCCCCGGCGCGGGCCAGCTCCTGCATCTCCTCGTAGGAGATCTCGTCGAGCCGCCGGGGGCTCGCGACCACGCGGGGATCGGCGGTGTAGACGCCGTCGACGTCGGAGTAGATCTCGCAGTCGGCGCCGAGCGAGGCCGCGAGCGCCACCGCGGTGGTGTCGGAGCCGCCGCGCCCGAGGGTGGTGACCTCCTTGCGCGGCGACACGCCCTGGAATCCGGCCACGATGACGACCCGGCCGCGGTCGAGCTCCTCCCAGACCCGCACCGGGCGCACCTCCACGATGCGGGCCGAGGCGTGGCGGTCGTCGGTGAGGATCCCGGCCTGGCTGCCGGTGAAGCTGACGGCGGGCACGCCCTGGTCCTCGAGCGCCATGGCGAGAAGCGCCATCGAGATGCGCTCGCCGGCGGTGAGGAGCATGTCGAGCTCGCGCCGGGCGGGGCTCGGGGAGACCTTCTTCGCGAGGGCGAGCAGCTCGTCGGTGGTCTTGCCCATGGCGGAGACCACCACGCAGACCTGCCGCCCGTCCTTCCGCGCCGCCGCCACCCGCGCCGCCACCGCCCGGACCTTCTCCACGTCCGCCACCGACGACCCGCCGAACTTCTGCACCACGACCTTCATCGCTTTCCTCCCGCCCGCCCGGGCGGGCGAATCCTACCACCGAGCCGCTTCTTGACAGGCCCGGCGGCGAACGCGATTGTCGGCCGGGCGGCGGACGGCGTCCGGAGGGCGCGGATGATCGAGGTCAGCGGTCTCACCAGGCGCTTCCGCGACCGCGTCGCCGTCGACGACCTGTCCTTCACCGTGGCGCGCGGCGAGGTCGTCGGCCTCCTCGGGCCGAACGGCGCCGGCAAGACCACCACCCTGCGGATGCTCACCGGCTTCCTCCCGCCCAGCGCCGGCACGGCCCGCGTGGCCGGGTTCGACGTCTTCGAGGAGCCCATGGAGGCGCGGCGCCACGTGGGCTACCTCCCCGAGACCCCGCCGCTCTACGACGTCCTGTCGGTGCGCGAGCAGCTGCGCTTCGCCGCCGACCTGAAGGGGCTCCCGCGCGCCGGCGTGGCCGCGGAGATCGATCGGGTGGCCGGGCTCGCCGGCGTGGAGGCGGTCCTCGGCCGCACCACCGCGAACCTCTCGAAGGGGTACCGGCAGCGGGTGGGGATCGCGCAGGCGCTCCTCGGCGACCCCGGTGTGCTCCTGCTCGACGAGCCCACCGTGGGGCTCGACCCCATGCAGATCCGGGAGATGCGCGAGCTCGTCCGTTCGCTGGGCGGCCGCCACACCGTGATCCTCTCCTCCCACCTCCTCCCCGAGGTGGCCATGACCTGCTCGAAGGTGCTCGTGCTCCACGCCGGGCGCCTCGTCGACTACGACACGCTCGACGGGCTCATCACCCGGCACCTCCCGGGACGCCGCATCACCGTCGACGACATGACCTTCCTCGAGGAGATCCTCGGGAAGCTCGTCACACCGGCCTGAACCGTGCGCGCCCTGCTCGCCATCGCCCGCAAGGAGCTCCGTACGGCCTTCGGCACCCCGCTCGCCTGGGTGGTGCTGGTCCTCGTGGCCTTCTTCTCGGCGCAGGTCTTCGCCGGCGCGCTCGACGGCTTCCGGCTGCTCGCCACGCGGGCGGCGGCGCTCCCGGGCGGCGAGGCCGTCGCCGCGCGCATGAGCCTCACCGACGTGGTGGTGGCCCGGCTCCTCGGCTCGGTGGGGCTCCTCCTCGTCGTGGCCGCGCCGTTCCTCTCCATGCGGCTCGTGGCCGAGGAGCGGCGCGCCGGCACCTTCGAGCTCCTCATGACCTCGCCGGTGCGTCCCGCGCAGATCGTGCTCGGGAAGTACCTGGCGACGCTCGTCGTGCTCCTCGCGGCCCTCGGCATCGTGGCCGTCTTCCCGGCGCTCCTCTCCGTGCTGGGGCGCGGGGCCCGGGGCGGCCCGGCGGTCGAGTGGGCCACGGTGGCGAGCGGGCTCACGGGCCTCCTGCTCCTCGGGGCGGCGGCGCTGGCCGTCGGGCTCGCCTTCTCGGCGCTCTCCGGGACGCCGGTGGTGGCCGCGCTGCTGTCCCTGCTCGTCCTGCTCGGCCTCTGGCTGGCCGGATCCTTCACGGTGGGTGCGGGAAGCGCGGCGCGCAACCTGGCCGCCGGGCTCTCCCTCTCCGAGCGCCTCGCCCCGTTCCTGCAGGGGCGCGTGGCCCTCGCCGACGTGGCCTACTTCCTCTCCCTCTGCGCGCTCTCGCTCTTCGCGGCCGAGCGCGCCGTGGAGGGACGGCGCTGGGGCGGGACGTGAACCGGAAGCTCGCCTCCCGGATCCTGCTCGCGGCGGGCCTCGTCGTCCTGGCGAGCGCGGTGGTCACGCTGTTCCTGGGCGACGCCCGACTGCTCGCCGGGAAGCTCGCGGTCGGGCTCGCCGCGCTCGTCGCCGGGGCGCTCCTCGCCGGCCGCGAGGGGCTGGCCCGGACGCTGCGCGGCCGCGGCGCCCACTTCGTCGCCGTCTCGATCCTCTCCGGGCTGCTCCTCGCCGCGTCCCTCGGCGTCGTGACCTGGCTCGCCGGGCGGCGCCCGCTCGTCCTCGACGTCACCACGGAGCGGATCCACACCCTGTCCCCGGACACGCTCCGCACCCTCGCCTCCCTTCCCGGCGAGGTGACCGTCCTCGCCTTCTACCGTCCGGACGACGCGGCCTTCGCCCCGGCCCAGGAGCTGCTGCGCCGCTACGCCGAGCGGGACGGGCGCTTCCGGTACGAGATGGTCGACCCGTACCGCGCCCCGGAGCGGGTGCGCCGCCACCAGGTCTCGGAGTCGGGAACGCGCGTGGTCGTGTCGCTCGGGCCGGCCGAGGCGCGCCTGCGCGACCTCTCCGAGGAGTCGCTCACGAACGCGCTCGTGCGGGTCGCGAGCCCCGGGCGGCGCCGCGTCTACCACTCGCAGGGGCACGGCGAGCCGTCCCCGGGCGACGCGGGCCGGTCGGGCTGGTCCCAGGCCGCCCGGGCGCTCGACGTGGAGGCCGTCGAGCTCGTCCCCCTGCCCCCCGGCCCGGTGCCGACGGACGCGGCGGCCGTCCTCGTGGTCGGGCCGCGGCGGACCTTCCTCGACGGCGAGGTGGAGGCGCTCCGCGACTACGCGGCGCGCGGGGGCCACCTGGGGATCTTCCTCGAGCCCGGATCGGACGCCGGGCTCGACCCGCTGCTCGCATCGCTGGGCGTGGAGGCCGGGAACGACATGGTCGTGGACCCGAGCCCCACGGCGCGGCTCGCCGGCTCCACGCCGGTGATGCCGGTGCTCCGGGCCACGACCGCGCACCCGGTGAGCGAGCCGCTCTCCGAGGTGGGGCTCGTCTTCCCCACGGCGCGCTCCCTCGTGGCGCTCCGCGGCGCGAAGGCCCGCCCGGTCCCGCTCGCCCTCGTGGCGGAGGGGGCGTGGGCCGAGACCGACGTGCCGTCGATCTTCGCCGGCTCGGCCCGGCTCGACGAGGGGGAGAAGGTGGGTCCCTTCCCGGTCGCCCTCGCCGTGACCGCTCCCGTCGCCGGAACGCCGCCCCGCGAGCTCCGGGCCATCGTCACCGGCGACGCCGACTTCCTCTCGAACGGCTATCTCCAGCTGCTCGGCAACCGCGACTTCTTCCTCTCCTCGGTGAGCTGGCTCGCCGAGCGGGACGACCGGCTCGTCATCCGGACGCGCACGCGGGAGGGCTCGCGCCTCGAGATCACCGAGGCCCAGGTCGGGCTCCTCAAGTTCCTGGCCATCGACGTCGTGCCGGTGGCGCTCCTCCTCGCCGGCCTCGCGGTCTGGCTCGCGCGCCGGGAGCGGTGACGGTGAAGGCGCGCGCCCGGACGCTCCTGCTCCTCGCGGGGTTCGCGGTCCTGCTCGCGGCGCTCGTGGCTGCCGCGCTGCTCGGCGTGGAGCGGCCCGACGAGGCCGGGCGGGCGCACCGCGAGGCCGGTCTCCAGG